>JAPPLF010000050.1 GCA_028874215.1 Acidobacteriota bacterium | reverse complement strand
CCGTTTAGAAGGTGGGTTGCAATGAGGTAAACCGCTCGGGAGAATAGATCCTAACACTATTAATATCAGATACTTACGAGAATTCTTCCGTAGACCCTGCGAGAGCAACGCTCAAACGCGTTTGTCACGTAGACTCGCCCGATCGCCGATCCCTCCACCGGTGCACCGAACGCCTCAGATCATGAAACTACTCAATAAACGTGGGCTCTTCCCAAATTTCTGACGGTTCAGGAGAACAGGAAAGCAGAGTTCAATAAGGATCGCGAAAAGGCGGTCCGTCCCCGCGTTCCCGACCCGATGGCACCATCAATCAAGAGCTCCGCGATCCCATCCGTAATCGCGTAGAAACGAATCTCGCGAATGCCTTTGCGGGAATCGAGACGACTGCAACAATCGCAACAATCGGGACTGTCCCTTTGTTACGGAAATTGGGACTGTCCCTTTATGTTGGGAAATCGAGACTGTCCCTTTACTACGCTACGTCCCGCTACGAGGTCCTACGTCCACGGCGCTACGCGCTACGAGGTCGCCATGGCCGTTAACCGGATGCGGAACCTCTCGGTCCAGTCCAGATCAGAACAACAGCTTGAGGCCCAACTGGATGTGGCGGGGCTCTCCCGCCGAGAGGATCCGGCCGAAGGTGGGCGAGCCCAGAAAGAGATCCGGGAGGTGCAGATTGGGCCGGTTGAAGAGGTTGAAGAACTCGGCCCGGAACTGGACCGTGGCCTCCTCGGAAATCTTCGTATCCCGCACCAACGAAAGGTCCACCGTTGCGTATCCCGGTCCTTCGAGAATGTTCCTTCCCGAGTTGCCGAAACTGCCATAGCTGGGAAAAACGAAGGCCCGGGTGTCGAACCACCGATCCGGACCGGGATTGGAGATGGTCCCGGTGGCCGTTCGGTGAGGCCGGTCGTTGGCGCCGAAGCCCAGAATCGACCGTCCGGTGTTGCTGTTGTCGATCTCCGGAAGCAGGGCCACGGTGAACGGATGACCCGTCTGGAAGGTCAGGATCCCGAAGCTCTGCCAGTTGGAGAGGAGACTGGAGAGAATTCCCAGATCCCCCAGGAACGACCGGCCCCGGCCCACCGGAATCTCCCAGGAATAGCTCACCGAGAGCCGATGGGTCAGGTCGAAGTTGGACCGCGCCCGCTCCGTCCCGACGTTCGAGCTGTCCTGGGGAAAGTTGGGATCACCGGTGCTGGAAAAGAAGCTGGACGAGTCATCGATGGACTTGGCCCAACTGTAGGAGGCCAGCAGCGAAAACCCGGAACTCAACCGGCGGTTGAACCGCGCCTGGAGCGAGTGATAGCTGGAGTTCCCGCGCGACTCCAGCATGTTGATGTCATCGAACTGCGGGATCGGCCGGCGATAGCGCCCCACGGGACTGGGATTCGGCTGGTTGAAGTCGCGCGCCGTCAGGAGCTTGGCCCCCTTGGACCCCACGTAGCCCACCTCGATCATCTGCCGGGTTCCCAGCTCCCGCTGCAGATTCAGGTTCCAGTGCTGGCTGTAGGCCTGGGCCAGGTCCCGCTGGTAGAAGAGGACCGACGGGGGGATTCGATAAGGGTAGTTTTGGGGAAAGGGATCATACAGCGTCAACAGCCGTTCGGGCAGCGGGAAGTAGAGGCGGAAATCGAAATACGGCGGATTGAAGTAAAGGCCTTCGCCAGGCGCCAGGGGCGATTGGTCGTAGAAGACCCCGTACCCCGTCCGGAGCACCAGGCGTCCGCCCCGGTCCAGTCCCCAGGCCAGTCCGATCCGGGGAGCCCAGTTGTTCCGGTCGGGCAGATACCCGCCCCGGGGCACGCCACCGGTTCCGACGCCGACCAGCGATCCACTCTCCGGATCGTAGACGTTGGCCCGATCGTCCTTGTCGACGGGCGGTGAGTTGTACTCATAGCGCACGCCCAGAGCCAGCGTCAGGTTGGGCCTCAACTTGAAATGGTCCTGAATGAAGAAGCTGTAGCTTCGGTTGCGAAGGTGCTGGGGATTGTCGAGCCGCGCCACGCCCGTCAGCGAGGGCAGTCCCAGGAGCAGATCGGCCAAGCCGTTTTCCGTGATTCCGGTCTGGCCCACGAAGTTGAGAAAGCCGCGGGACTGGACGTCCCGGTAGGCGTCCTGCCGGACGATCCGGACATCCCCGCCCACTTGCCAGAGATGTTTGCCGCTGGCGTAGGTGGAATGGTTCAGAATCTGAAAGGTGTCCGACGCGCTGTGCTGAGGGTTGTTGTATTCGTCCCCCAAAGACGAAAACCCGGAGACGGTGATGAGACTCATCCCCAGATCGCGGGGACGGTCGGAGAGATCGGGCAAACCCAATTCGGAGTTGATGCTCCGGCCCATGTTCTCGTGGAAAGCGCCGGCTGCAACCCGGTTGAAGGCGAAACGCACCTGATTCAGGAAGCGGGAGGTGAAGGCATGCGATTCGCTGACGGCCAGATTCTGGGCGCGCCTGGGGACGTTGGTTCCGTATCCGGGCACGGCTGAGAAGAGGGGCCCGGAAAAGGGATCGAAGAGGTCCCGGTCGCCGAAACTGTAGCGAATTGCCAGGTTCGAGGACGAACTCGCGGCGTGATCGATCCTCACGTCGAAATGGTCGTCCCGATCCTCCAGGGTGGGCGAAGAGACGAAGTTGGGACCCTCCCCCGAGCGGTTGGGGTCGGGATAGAGTTGAGCGATGGCGCGGCCCGTGGGATGCATCCAGAAGGTGGGGATCGCGTTTCCGGGAAACGGCTGGCGGGTCAACGGATTCACCGGCAACGGACCTGAGGAGCCTGAAAAATCGCCCGAACGCTCGGCGAGAGTGGGGACCGTGGTGCCCCGGGTGACTCCCTGGCGAACCCTTCGTCCTTCGTAGTCGGCAAAGAAGAACGTCCGGTTCCGGACCACGGGCCCTCCCAGCGAGAACCCGAACTGGCTTCTCCGATACTCGGGGTCCGGCCCCTGAGGCAATGAGAAGTAGTTCCGGGCATCCAGAGCCGCGTTCCGGAAGAAACCGTAGACGGTTCCATGGAACCGGTTGCCGCCCGACTTGGTCACGACATTGATCTGACTGCCCACGTTTCGTCCGAACGAGGCGTCGTAGGTGCCCATGAGCACTTCGAATTCCCGGATAGCGTCGACGGGAGGGTTGACGCCGACCCCGTTGAGCTTGGGGTCTCCGTTGTAGACGCCGTCCAACAGAAAACTGTTGGACGCCTCGCGCTGCCCGTTGATGTTCAACGCGAAGTCGCCGCGGACCGAACCGGCCGATCCGGGCGCGGCGGGTGCGCTCCCCGGGAGCAGCAGGCTCAACTCGAAGAAGTTCCTCCCATCCAGTGGGAGGCCCGCGACCTGTGAGTTCTCGATGACGCTTCCCAACGCCAATGAGTCCCGCTTGAGCCACCCGCGGCTCTCCACGACCAATACCTCCTCGGTCAGTTCGCCCGGCTGCAGCGTTACTCGAAGCTCCAACCGCTCGTTGACCCGCAGGGAGAACTTCTCCACATGCTTCCGGTAGCCGGCGTGGGCGATTTCCAGACGGTAGGTTCCGGACGTAAGAAGCGGGATCAGCAGGTGGCCGTCCCGGTCGGCGACTCCGGTTCGCCGGCGGTTTGTTTCCTCTTGGACCACCTCGGCAGCGGCTCCCTCCACAGGACCGGTTCCGTCCCCGATCAGCAGCCTCAGCGAGCCTTCAACGGTCTGGCCCTGAAGCGTACCCCCGGCGCAGAGCAGGAGAATCAGGATCAACTCGGTTCGATGTTTCAGTCCCAATGGCATGGATTCCATCCAACGTTCGGGTAGCCGGTCGAGGCGGGCTCATGTTACCAGCCCGTCCCCGAAGTCTCCACGCGGAAACGAATTGCGCCCACCGGAATTTCCACATCTTGCAGCGGGGACCGGCCCCGGCGTAATCTTCTTCCCATGAGGGTCGTGTACATCACGGCGGGCGCAGGCGGCAGATACTGCGGGGCCTGCTTTCGGGACAACACCCTGGCCTCCGACCTCCTGGCCCGGGGACACGACGTCGAGTTGGTTCCCCTCTACACTCCGACCGTCACCGACGAACCCAACGTGAGTCTTGGGACCACCTTCTTCGGCGGCGTCAACGTCTACCTGCAGCAGCGTTTTTCCTTCTTCCGTTCGACTCCCTGGTTTCTGGATCGGTTCCTGGACTCCTCCTGGCTGCTGAACTCGGCCGGCCGCTGGGGAACCCGGACCGACCCCGGCGAACTGGGGGAGACCGCAGTCTCGGTCCTCAGGGGAGAATCGGGTTTTCAGCGCAAGGAACTGGAGAAGCTGTTGAGTTGGCTCCGAAGCCGCCGCCGTCCGGACATGGTCCACCTGGGGAACAGTCTGCTCAGCGGACTGGCTCCCGCCTTGAAAAAGGCCCTGTCCTGCCCCGTCTGCTGCACCCTCCAGGGCGAGGACCTGTTCCTGAAGGCGTTGAACGAACCCTACCGGTCCCAGGCCCAGGAGAGGATCCGGGCCAATGCCGAGTTCATCGATCAGTTCCACGCCGTGAGCCGCTACCACGCCCGAGCGATGCGGGACTACCTGGAACTCCCCGGCTCCAAGGTCGGCGTAATCCGTTCGGGAATCCACGTCGACGACTTTCAGCCGCGCGACTCCGCGCCGTCCCGTCCCTTCACCGTGGGATACCTGGCCCGGATCGCGCCCGAGAAGGGGTTGCACCTCCTCTGTGAAGCGTATCGCGGCGTCGCCCGCAAGTCGGGTCCGGGCAGCACGCGCCTGCTGGTGGCGGGTGATCCGTCCACCGATCATTCCGGCTATCTGCAAGGGATCAGGAAGAAGATGCGCCGGTGGGGCCTGGAGGACAGCTTCCAGTACCGGGGCAGCCTGAGTCGTGCGGAGAAGATCCGGTTCCTGCAGGAATTGGACGTTCTCTCGGTGCCCGCCTGCTACGACGAACCCAGGGGACTCTACACGCTGGAGGCTCAGGCCTGCGGCATTCCCGTGGTCCAGCCGAGGCGCGGGGTCTTCCCGGAGATCCTCGCGGCCACCGGCGGCGGCCTGCTGGTGGAGCCGGACGACTCCGCCGACCTGGCTCGCGGGATTCTGGATCTCCAACGCGATCCGGAACGGACAGCCGAGTTGGGCCGGCGCGGGCGGGAAGGAGTTCGGGCGCACTACGACGCGCGTCAAATGGCGGCCGCCACGCTGCAGTCCTACGAGCGCCTGACCAGTCCGTCCAAACCCGGACGCATGCCCGCCGGGAGCGGCAGCTCTCCCCGGGGACCGGGCGGCCTGCAGGTCCGGGAGCTGAGCAAGGACTACGCCACGCCCCGGGGCACCCTTCCGGTGCTGTCAGGAGTTTCATTGTCCCTCTCCCGGGGAGACGCGGTTTCGATCGTGGGACCCTCCGGTAGCGGCAAGAGCACGCTGCTTTACATCCTGGGAGCTCTGGAGCCGCCCACGGCCGGCACCGTCCGGCTGGAGGGGCAGAATCCGTTCGAATTGGAGCCGGGAGAACTGGCCCAATTCAGGAACCGGCAGGTGGGTTTTGTCTTCCAGGATCACTGCCTCCTGCCCCAATGCTCCGTCCTGGAAAACGTCCTGATACCGACCCTGGTCACCCGCGCCCGGTCCAACGGCGGGGATCAGGTGCGCAAGGCCCGCGGCCTGCTGGAACGGGTGGGTCTCGGCGGTCGCCTCGATCACCGGCCCTGGGAACTCTCGGGCGGGGAGAAACAGCGCGCGGCCCTGGCCCGGGCCTTGATCCTGGATCCTTTTCTGCTGCTCTGCGACGAGCCCACCGGCAACCTGGACCGCCGGTCGGCGGAAACCGTCAGCGACCTCCTGTTGGAGCTGCACGGGCGCCGGCGCACGATTCTCATGGTGGTCACCCACAATCTGGAGCTGGCGGCGCGGTTTCCCAACCGTTATGAGCTCCGCGAATGCCGGCTCCACCCGCGATGAGGCTCCGCCGGGTCGTCATACGAAGCCTCGTCCACTTCTGGCCCACCCAACTGGCCATCATCGGGGGTGTGGCCGTGAGCGTCGCCACGCTGGCCGGCGCCCTCCTGGTGGGAGATTCGGTCCGCTCCAGCCTCAGGGCGCTGGTGCTGGAGCGCTTGGGCAAGACGCACACCGCCGTCACGGCCTCCATGCCCTTCCCCGAGGATCTGGCCCGGAGACTCCAGGCCCATCCCGGCTTCTCCCAGGCTTTCGGGGGCGTCTGTCCCCTCATGGCGGCGGAAGGCGCCGTGGTTCACGCCGGCACCCGGCGACTGGCGTCCCGGGTCCAGGTCTACGGAGTGGACGAGCGGTTCTGGGCATTCCACGGACAGCCGTCCGAGCCCCTGGACCGCCGCAGCGCCCTCCTCAGTCCCGAATTGGCGCGGGAGCTGGATTGGAAGGAAGGGGACAGTCTGCTGGTGACGCTGCAGCAGCAGGCTGCGACTCCGGCCGAAACTCTTCATGGCCGGAGGGACTCCTCGGGAACCACGCTGAGGGTCCGGGGCAGCCGCGTCCTGCAGCCGGAGAACCTGGGAGAGTTCTCGATCCTGCATCGAGGCGCCGCAGTCCGGACCCTGTTTCTGCCCCTGGCCGAGATTCAGCGGGCCCTGGAACAGGAGGGCCGGGTCAACGCGCTGCTCCTGTCCGAAAGCGAGAACCCGTCCGGGAATGACGGGAACCGGCTTTCTGGAATGCTCCGGAAATCCTTCACTCCGGACGATGCCGGACTCCGGATCCGGGCCCTGGAACATTGCTCCTGCCTCTCGTTGGAGCATGAAGGGGGCCTGCTGGAGCAACCCGTGGTTGCCGCGGCCCGGCGGGCGGGCGCCGCCCTGAACCTGAAGCCCCGGCCCATCTTCAGCTACGTCGTCAACTCCATTGCCCATGGCGAGAAGAGTGTCCCCTACTCTCTGGTGACGGGGCTCGAATCGGACCACCTGGCCCTGATCTCGGGGGGCGCGGCATCAGATTCCCAAGAGGAGGGTTCTCCCGCGCCGATCTGGCTCAACGACTGGACCTCCCGGGATCTGGGGATCGGCCCCGGAACACCTGTGACACTGGAGTATTTCCTTTGGGATTACCGACGGGGGCTCTCGACGCAGACGGCGGAATTCCGGGTGGCCGGGGTCGTTCCCCTCTCCGGCCCGGCCGCGGACCGGGACCTGGTTCCCGAATTCGAGGGCATCAGCCGGACCGAGTCCATCTCCCATTGGGACCCGCCCTTCCCCGTCGACCTCTCGAGGATCCGGCATCAGGACGAAGATTATTGGGAACGCTACCGCACCACCCCCAAGGCGTTTCTCCCTCTTGAAACCGTCCAGAAGCTGTGGGGGTCCCGGTTCGGCGACGTGACCTCGCTGCGCTTCGGGAAACCGGACGAACTCACGCTGGGCGAGACTCTCGACCGCTTTCGGACGAGCCTGCTGGCAAACCTCACCCCCGAGAACATGGGATTCGCCCTGCACCCGGTCAGGGTCACCGGCATCGAGGCGTCGCGCGGGAGCACCGACTTCGGCGAGTACTTCCTCTACTTCAGTTTCTTCCTGGTCGTCTCCGCCCTGCTCCTGACCGTCCTTTTCTTCAAGCTGGGCCTGGAGCAGCGGCTGCGCCAAGTCGGCCTGTTCAAGGCCCTGGGGATTTCGGAACCTCTGATCCGGCGCATCTTCGCGGCTGAAGGCCTGGTCCTGGCCCTCGCCGGGAGCCTGGTGGGCCTGGCGGGAGCCGCCGCCTACGGCTGGCTGATGATGTGGGGCCTGCGAACCCGCTGGATCTCGGCGGTGGGAACCACCAGGCTGACCCTGCACGTGGAACCGGCGACCCTTCTGGTTGGGGCCGCCGCCGGGGTGGCGGCCGCCTTCGCCTGTATCCTGCTGACCCTTCGAAGGCTCGGCAAGGCGCCTCCCCGGCTCCTGCTGGCGGGCGAGAAGGAGCCGCTGGCCCCCGGCTCCGGACGGCGGTCCCTGCTGGCGGCGCTGGCGCTGGGAGCGGCCGGACTGATCTTCCTGCTGGCGGCGATCCAGGACTGGATCGGCCAGACGGCCGGATTCTTCGGCTCCGGCGCCCTGCTGCTGGTCTCTCTCCTGGCGTTCCAGTGGTGGTTTCTTGCCTCGGACCGGGCGCTGCGATTCCAGGGACGGGGGATCGCGGCCCTGAGCCGGATCGGACTCCGGAACATGAGCTACCGGCCGGGCCGGGCCCTCCTCTCCATCGGCCTCATCGCGCTGGCCTCCTTCATCATCGTGACGGTGGGAGTCTTTCGCCGCGAGGGTGGCCCCTCCCTGGCGCCCGGGTCGGGAACCGGCGGATTCTCCCTGGCGGCCGAGTCGTCGCTTCCCTTCTTCCAGGACCCCGACGACCCGGAGAGCGCACCCGAACTGAACCTGGACCGGCTGCCCTCTCGGGAAAAGCTCCGCTTCTGGTCGTTCCGGCTCCGTCCCGGGGACGACGCCAGTTGCCGCAATCTCTATCGCCCGGCCAACCCGAGAATCCTGGGCGCACCATCCGCCTTTCTGGACCTGGGACGCTTCAGCTTCAGTTCTTCGCTGGCTTCCGAAGACCAGGACAATCCGTGGCGCCTGCTGGAGGCGGACCCGGAAGACTCGGCGATTCCCGCCATCGCCGACGCCACCTCAATGGCGTATTCGCTGCACACCGGCCTCGGAGAAAAGATCGTTCTGAACCGGGCGGAAGGGGAGCCGGTCCGGCTGAAGCTGGTGGGAGCCCTGTCCGACAGCGTTCTGCAAGGCGAGATCGTGATCTCCGAGCGGAACTTCCTGAAGCTGTTCCCGAAACAGCAGGGTTACCGCTACTTCCTCATCGAGACTCCCGACCGCGAGGACGGGGACTGGGTTGAACGCCTGGAGCGGAGCCTCTCCGACTACGGGTTCGACGCCACCTCCACCGCCGACCGCCTGGCCAGCTTCCACCGGGTCGAGAATACGTACCTGTCCACCTTCCAGAGCCTGGGGGCGCTGGGCCTGCTGCTGGGAACGTTGGGAACCGCGGTGATCCTGCTCCGAAACGTCCTGGAGCGCCGCAGAGAGCTGGCCTTGATGCGGGCCGTCGGCTACGGACCGGGCCACCTTGGCGCCATGGTGCTGGCCGAGAACCTGCTGCTGGTGGGTTTCGCCCTGGTGACGGGGGTCTCCTCGGCCCTGGTCGCTGTGGCCCCGGTTCTCCTCGCCCGCGACCTGGGCCCCGCCCTGGCCCCCACCGGAGCCCTCGCCGGCCTGGTCCTCCTGGTGGGGCTGCTGGCCTCGCTGGCCGCCGTCGCCGCCGCCATCCGCACCCCCGTCATCGCCTCCCTCCGTTCGGAATAGCGGCGACCTCCCCGTCGCCGGGAGCGGCCGGTTTCCAACCGCCGAACTCCGAAGTGGACATCTGGCAATGAGTGCAGGACGACTGGAAGTCTCCCCTCCACCCGTCCGCCAAATTCCGTCTGATAGAATGACCCCGCGCGGCGGCAGGCGATCCGGCCCCGCCGCGGCCGGGCTTGCGTGATGCAATCGGACAAGGACACCGTCGCCAGCAACTACTTCATCGCCAACTATCCCCCTTTCTCCTTCTGGAAGCCGGAGGGCGTGACGGACGCACTGGCGGCTTTGGCGCGCCCCGCGGACCCCGAGACACCGCTGGGCCTCTACCTCCACATCCCCTTCTGCCGCAAGCGCTGCCATTTCTGCTATTTCAAGGTCTATACGGGCAAGGGTTCCCGGGAGATCCTGGGCTATCTGGACGCACTGGTCCGGGAGCTGGACCTCTACTCCCGGCTTCCTTTTGTGAACGGCCGGGAACTGGACTTCATCTACTTCGGAGGCGGGACTCCGTCCTACCTCTCCACCCGGCAACTCTCGGCCCTGGTCGAGGAGTTGAAGCAGCATTTCTCCTGGGATCACGCCCGGGAGATCACCTTCGAATGCGAGCCCGGCACGCTGACGCCGGGGAAGCTGGAGCTTCTGCGCGACCTCGGCGTCACCCGCCTCAGCCTGGGGGTGGAGAACTTCGACGACCATGTCCTGGAGATCAACGGCCGGGCGCACCGTTCCCGCGAGATCTGGGACGTCTACGAGCGGGCCAGCCGGCTCGACTTCCCCCAGGTCAACATCGATCTCATTGCCGGGATGTTGGACGAGACGGAGGAGAACTGGCGCCGGTGCGTGGAGAACACCCTCCAGCTTCAACCCGACAGCGTCACCGTCTACCAGATGGAGATTCCCTTCAACACCACCATCTACCAGCGTATGCGCGACCAGGGGCAGACTCGGGCGCCCGTGGCCGACTGGCCCACCAAGCGCCGCTGGGTGGACCTGGCTTTCCAGGAACTGGAACAAAACGGCTACCACGTGGCCAGCGCCTACACCGCCGTCCGATCGCCGGAACGGAGCCGGTTCCTCTACCGGGACCAGCTCTGGTCGGGGGCCGACATGATGGCCCTGGGAGTGGCTTCCTTCTCCCACGTGGGAGGGACCCATTTCCAGAACGAGCACGACATGGGACCCTACCTGCGCCGCCTGGACCAGGGGGAGCTCCCCTTGCACCGCGCCCTGACGCCGACCGGTGAGGAGCGCCTGATCCGGGAGCTGATCCTGCAGTTGAAGCTGGGCCGGGTCCGGACCGGGTATTTTCGGAACAAATTCCAAGTGGACATTCTCGAGAGGTTCGCGGATCCCATCGGCGAACTGGCCGGGGAGGGCTACATGACGGCCTCCCCCGAAGAATTGGAACTCAGCCGGGAGGGCCTGCTGCAGGTGGATCGGCTGTTGCCCCTATTCTTCCTCCGGGAGCATCAAGATTCGCGCTACACGTAAATGACGGAGACAGTCCGAGATTACGACGTGGTGGTGGCCGGGGGAGGACCCGCCGGCGCGACCACCGCCGCCTTGCTGGCCCAGACCGGATGGAAGGTGCTGGTGCTGGAGAAGGAGCGGTTTCCCCGCTACTCGGTGGGGGAATCGCTGATGCCCTATTGCTACTTCACCCTGGAGCGACTGGGACTGATCGAGCAGCTCAAGCGTTCGGCCTTTCCCCGCAAATACAGCGTCCAGTTCGTCTCCACCGGGGGACGCGTCTCCCAGCCCTTCTACTTTTTTCAGCACCTGGACCACGAAGCCTCCACCACCTGGCAGGTCCTGCGCAGCGAGTTCGATTCTCTCCTGCTGGACAACGCCCGGGCCAAGGGAGCCACGGTCCGGGAAGAGGTCTCGGTCACCCGCCTGGTCCGGGAAGCGGGTTCGGTCACGGGCGTGGAGGCCGTCACCCGCGACGGCGAGAGGTTCCGGGTCCTGGCGCCCATGACCGTCGACGCCACGGGCCGAGCCGCCGTGTCCGCCGCCTCCAACCGCTGGAGGATACGGGACCGGGCCCTGAACCGGGCGGCGCTCTGGACCTACTATCGGGGCGCGCTCCGGGACCCGGGGCTGGACGAAGGAGCCACCACCATCGCCTACCTGCCCGAGAAGGGGTGGTTCTGGTACATCCCGCTCCCGGACGATCAGGTCAGTGTCGGCGCCGTAGCCCACAAGAGCTACCTGTTTCGCGACTCCCGGGACCTCCAGAACATTTTCGACCGCGAGATCCAGCGCAATCCGTGGATCCGCAAGCACGTGGCCTCGGGACGCCAGGAGGGTCCGGTGAGATTGACGGGGGACTACTCGTACCGTTCACGCTACTGCGCCGCCCCGGGCTTGGTGCTGGTGGGAGACGCCTTCGCCTTCCTGGACCCCATCTTCTCCTCCGGCGTGTTCCTGGCGCTGAAGAGCGGAGAGATGGCCGCGGACGCCATCGACGACGCCCTCAAGGCGGGTGACGTCGGCGCGGACCGTTTCGCCCGGTATGGACGCGACCTGACTCGGGGCATCGAGGCCATGCGGCGCCTGGTCTATGCCTTCTACGACCGGGAGTTCAGCTTCCGGCGGCTTCTGAACCGGCATGGGGACCTGAGGGGCGACCTCACCGACTGCCTCATCGGCCACCTCTTCCGGGAGTTCGACGATCTTTTCGGCGCCATCGAGGAGCTGGTGGAGTTGCCGCCGCCCTTGAAACATGGCCATCCGCTGGCCGGGGAGGGCTTTCGCCCGCCCCTCCGCCGGGCCGCAACCGCAACCGGACCAGCGATCAGGTAGTCGAGTCCAGTGGCGTACGAGTTCAAGGCCAGCCGCCGGATCCAGTTCGCGGACACGGACATGGCCGGCATCGTCCACTTCGCCAACTTTTTCCGCTTCATGGAGGAGACGGAGCACGAGTTCTACCGCTCGCTGGGATTCGCGGGTCACTTCAGCGGGCCCCGGGGGACGTTGGGTTGGCCCCGGCTCAGCGCCAGTTGCGACTACCGGAAACCCCTCCGGTTCGAGGACGTGGTGGAGATCCACCTCCTGGTGCGCGCCAAGGAGGAAAAATCCCTCCTCCTGGATTTTATTTTCCGGAAACAGTCCCGCAACGGTCTCCAGGTGGTGGCGGCCGGCGCCCTCAAGGTCGTCTGCGTCCGGGTCTCCGAGGAGACGGGCCTCATGTCCTCCATCCCCATCCCGCCTGAAATCTCCGCCCGGATCGACGCCGCTCCTTCCCGCCTGCTGGAGAGCCTTTGAGTCCTATGGAGCCCCCCGGACCGGAAGCCATCCGGAAACGGCAGCGTGAGAAACTGCAGCGGCTGCTGGAAACGGTCCTGGCCTCGAATCCGTTCTACCGGGAGAAGCTGGGCCCCACACCGCTGACACGGAAGCCTCCGAGCCTCCGCGAGTTTCGGCGCCAGGTTCCGTTCACCGGGA
This sequence comes from Acidobacteriota bacterium, assembly GCA_028874215.1. Lineage (NCBI taxonomy): Bacteria > Pseudomonadati > Acidobacteriota > Acidobacteriota bacterium. The sequence continues at coordinate 44,547 of JAPPLF010000050.1, read as the reverse complement.
AACGGGAGCTCCTGGAGGACCAGGTCCGGAATCCTCCCTTCGGCCGCAACCTGAGCTTTCCGCTGCACCGTTACACCCGTTTCAACCAGACCAGCGGCAGCCGGGGCGAACCGCTCCGTTGCCTGGACACCGCCGAGACCTGGGACAAGATGCTGGAGTGCTGGAAGACCGTCTACCGGATGTCGGGAGTGAGGCCCGGGGACCGCATCTTCTTCGCCTTCTCCTTCGGCCCCTTCCTGGGTTTCTGGACCGCCTTCGACGCGGCGCAAGCCCTGGGGACACTCTGTATTCCGGGCGGCGGGCAGAGCAGCCTGGGGCGCCTGCGAGCCATTCTGGACAACCGGGTGGACGTCCTCTGCGCCACGCCGACCTACGCCCTGCACCTGGCTGAGGTCGCGTCGGAAAACGGCCTCTCGCTGGAGCAGTCCCCGGTTCGAATCCTGTTGACGGCCGGAGAACCGGGGGGGTGCATCGAGGCCACCCGGACGCGCCTGGAAGCCGCCTGGGGAGCCCGCCTTCGCGACCACCACGGCATGACCGAGGTGGGCCCCGTCAGCTACGAGTGCCCTTCCCGTCGGGGCGTCCTGCACGTCCTGGAAAACGCCTGTCTGGCCGAGGTGGTGGACCCGGCCACCTCCCGTCCCATCGCCCCGGGGGAGACGGGGGAGTTGATTCTGACCACGCTGGACCGGGTCGGGTCGCCGGTCCTGCGCTACCGGACCGGAGACTTGGTGAAACCGTCCACCATGAGCCCCTGCGCCTGCGGCCGATTCGAGCTGGCGCTGGAAGGCGGCGTTCTGGGGAGGGTCGACGACATGGTGGTGATCCGGGGCGTGAACCTGTTTCCGGCCGCCGTCGAGGAGGTGATCCGGAAACGCCCGGAAATCTCCGAGTACCGGGTGGAGGTCCACGAGTCGGGCGTGCTCAAGGAAATGACGATCCAGATCGAGTCGAGCCTGGGGGAAGGGGGAGCCCGGCAACTGGAGCGGGAGCTTCACGCCGCCTTCGCGCTGAGAATTCCCGTCTCGCCGGTGCCGCCGGGGACTCTGCCCCGCTTCGAAATGAAGTCACGGCGCTGGGTTATGAAGTGAGGGCCGAGTATCGAGCCCGGGTTGGCGCGGGGAATCACCGGGAAGCGGCGCCGAAACAGTAGAGCAGTCCGTCCTGGGACCCGACGATGACCCGGCCGGCCGCCACCGCGGGGGAAGCGGAAATCCTCCCGCCCGTTCGAAACTCCCACAACGGCTTCCCGGTCTCCAGGTCCAGCGAGTAGAGCCGGCCGTCGTAGGAACCGACCCAGACCCGCCCATCGGCAATGGCCGGAGAGGAGTCCACTCGAGCCCGGGTGGCATGGGTCCACAACGCCTTTCCGGTGTCGGCATCCAGGCAATGAACCAGTTTGTCCCGTCCTCCCACCACGACCTTCCCGCCGAACCGGGCGGCGGACGAGTAAAACGGCGCCGCCCGCTCCGGAGCCTGGTAACGCCAGAGAACGGCGCCGGATTTCAGCCCCACGGCCAGCACCTGGTTGTCGAAGGTCCCGAAGACGGCCCTGTCTCCGGCGAGGGACGGGGAGGCCCCGGTGTAGGCGCCCACATCCACCGTGACCACCGGCTCTCCGTCGGAGACCCGGATCCCGCGCAACATGCCGTCGCACCCTGAAACGTAGGCGATTCCGTCGAGAACTCCGGGGGTGCAGTGGAGCGGTCCGTCCGTCTCCCGCTTCCAGCGAAGGTCCCCTCCGCCGGCGGAAATGCAATAGAGGTACCCGTCGTAGGAACCGACCAGGACCGAGTCTGACAACACCACCGGGGAAGATTTCACCTCACCGTCGGTCTGAAAGGTCCAGCGCCTGGTCCCGTCGGCCTCGGACACGGCGTGGAGCATTCCCGACAAATCGGCGATATAGACGCTGCCGCCGGAAACGGCAGCCGAGGACTCTCCAATGGCGTCCTGCGCCTCGTACCGCCAGGCCAACGCGCCCGATTCCAGGTCGACGGCGTGCAGCTCGCCTCCCGCCGTACCGACGAAGACGCGCCCACCACTGACGGCAGCCGAGGACTCGATGGGATCGCCCGCCTCATGAGTCCAGGCGAGTTCGGGAGAGGACGGCAACCGTGCGCCGGACACGCCGGTCAGGGAGGGACTCCCCCGGAACTGGGGCCAATCCCCGGCGCCGCACACGCCGACGGTCGCCACCGGAAGCGCCAACACCAACACCCAGACCGATTTTCGCAAGCGCAGTTTCTCCCGCCGGCCAGTTTACTACGGGAAGGCTTCGGCCGATGCCTCTTCGCCGCCTCGCAGCGCGCCCCTATGTGGATGCACAGCTCGGGGATATAATGCCGGCCCGAGCTTCTCCGCGGATTCTCATCTGCCGACATGTCCAATCGAATTCAGGAGGTCACCCGATACGAGTCGGTCCCCGCCGTCGTGGATCTCTGGATTGATTCCCTGGACTGCCCCGGCGAGATTCTGATCCTGGCGTCGACCCGGGCGGCGGCCGACGAATTGGCGAGAACCCTGTCTCTGCGCAACCAGGGCCGGATGGGTCTCCATCGGTGGACACCGGCACAACTGGCGGCGGCGCTGGCGACCCCGGATCTGGCGGGAGGGGGCCTGGCTCCCCTGAGCCGGCTGGGACTGGAGGCCCTGGCCGCTCGGGCCGGTTACCGGAGCCGGGAAGCAGGCAGCCCAGGTTACTTTGCTCCCGTCTCCGGTATGCCCGGCTTCTCCCGCGCCCTGGCGTCCACGCTACAGGACCTGCGTCTGGCTCAAGCCCGCGGTGACCGGTTGGCGCAATGCAGCCGGGGCGGACCCGATCTGGCCGACCTGCTGGAGCTGTACACGCGGGAACTCCAGGCACATGCCCTGGCCGACCGGGCCAGGTTGTTGGAGCTGGCGGCCGGGGCTCTTTACGGAGAGTCTCCGTGGGCCGGACTTCCCGTGGTGCTGTTGGACGTTCCTCCCCGTTCCCGGGCCGAGTTCCGCTTTTTCGGCTCTCTCATCGGCAGGTCTCCGGCGACGCTGGCCCTGGTTCTCTCGGGGGACGAACCGGGCATGGAGGCCTTCCGGGCGCTGTTGAAAGTGGCGGCTCCAACCCCGCCCCGGAACGGAGGAGAGGCCGGCGGGGCCGCTCTGGGCCGAATCCGGTCGAGCCTCTTCGCTGCCGGAGAGGTCGCCGGCGGTCCCATGGATCCCGGCTTTCGACTCTTTTCGGCCGTGGGCGAGGGTCACGAGTGCGTGGAGATCGCCCGGTCCCTCCTGGAGGAGGCCAAGCGGGGAACGGCCTTCGACCGGATGGCGGTCCTGTTGCGCAATCCGGAGGCCTACCAGTCCCAGATGGAGGAGGCGCTGGCCCGTGCAGGCATCCCCGGCTACTTCAGCCGGGGCATCTCGCGTCCCGACCCGGCGGGACGGGCTCTTCTGACCCTCCTGGAGTGCGCCGAGGAGGGCCTCACGGCCAGCCGATTCGCGGAGTACCTCTCCCTGGGCCAGGTTCCGCGCGGCCACCCCTCCCCGGATCGGGTCGAGCAGCAACCTCCCTGGGCCGGTCCGGGGGAAGACCTGGAGCTGAGCTTCAAGTCCGGCGGCGACGCGCCCGCGGCGGCGGAGGGCGACCCGGACCCGGAAGACGACCGTTCTCCGGTGATCGCCGGCACCCTCAGGACTCCGGCTCACTGGGAACGGCTCCTGGTGGATGCCGCCGTCATCGGCGGCAGGGACCGCTGGGAGAGCCGGCTCGCCGTCCTGGAATCGGACCTCCTGGCGAAACGGAGACGAAGGGAGGCGGAGGGGAACGAAGCGGCGGGACAGGCGCTCCGGAGCCGATTGGACCGGCTCAGGAACCTCAGGGATTTTGCCCTGCCGGTCATCGAGTTTCTGGGAGACTTTCCTCACCAGCAGAACTGGCGGGCCTGGCTGGAGCGGCTCCGCCGGCTGTCCGCCCTGGCTCTGCACCGGCCGGACACGGTGCTGTCCCTCCTGGCCGAACTGGAGCCCATGGGACAGGTGGGACCGGTGACCCTCACCGAGGTGAGAGAGGTCCTGAGCCAACGCCTCGGCGAACTGAGACGGGACCCGCCGGAGAGACCCTACGGCCGGGTCTTCGTCGGAACGCCGGGGGAGGCGTGCGGCCGGTCCTTCCAGGTGGTCTGTCTTCCCGGACTCTCGGAGGGAATCTTCCCCCGCAAGGCAACCGAGGACCCGCTGCTGCCGGACCCGCTGCGCCAGCGGGTTTCGGGCCACCTTCCCTTGCTGGCGGACAAGATCCGGGAGGAGCGCCGGTTGTTGCGCATCGCTCTGGCCGCGGCCTCCCGGCGCCTCATCGCTTCCTACCCGCGCATGGACCTGGTGCGGGGACGGTCCCGGGTCCCCTCCCTCTACGCCCTGGAACTGATGCGCGCGGCCTTGGGACAATTGCCCGACGTCCAGGAACTGGAACGGACGAGCGCCGCGGCCTCCAGCACCCGTCTGGGTTGGACCGCGCCCCGGGATCCCGCTCGTGCCATCGACGACGCCGAGTACGATCTGTCCACGCTGGGGCCGGTCCTGCAGGCGCCGAAATCTCAGGACACGGGCCAGGGGCGGTACCTGCTCCTGGTGAATCCGTGGCTGGCGCGGTCTTTGCGGGCACGCTACAAGCGCTGGCGCCCGGCCTGGTCGGACGACGACGGGATTCTGGCCCGGTCCGATTCCGCGGCCCGCGGGATTCTGCACAAGCACCGGCTCCGCAATCGAAGCTATTCCGCCACGGACCTGGAAACATTCGCCTCCTGTCCGTACCGCTTCTTCCTCCACTCCATCCAGAGGTTGCGGCCGAAAGAGGAAACCCTGGCTCCGGAACGCATGGATCCCCTGACCCGGGGCTCCCTCTTCCACGAAGTCCAGTCCCGGCTCTTTCGCCGGCTCCGGGAAGAGGACCTGCTCCCCATGAACGCTGGAAGGTTGGAGGACCTCCTGAGCCGGGCGGACCAGGTGCTGGACCAGGTCGCCGGGGCCTACCGGGAACGCATGGCTCCAATTCTCCCTTCGGTCTGGGAGTCGGAGGTCGAGGACCTGCGAATCGACCTCCGGACCTGGATCCGCGGCGCCAGCCAGGAGTCGGACGGATGGGTGCCGATCCACTTCGACTACGCTTTCGGCCTTGCCGGAGGCGAGGACCGGGACCGGGACAGCACTCCCGGAGAGGCCGTCATCCTGGACGGGATGCGGCTCCGGGGGATCGTCGACCTGGTGGAAATGCATCCCTCTCACCGCGTCCTCCGGATCACCGACCACAAGACCGGCAAAGCCAGGGAGCCCATACCCCAGTCGGTGGGACAAGGCGAAACCCTCCAACCCCTCCTCTATTCCCTGGCTGCCCAGGAACTCCTGGGCGTCCCGGTCGTTGGGGGACGCCTCCACTATTGCACCCAGAGAGGGAACTTCCGGATCCACCGGCTCCGGCTCGACCGGGAGGGCCGGAACCGGATCGGATCAGTGCTGGAGACCATCGACCAGGCGGTGGGCGAAGGCTTCCTTCCCGCCGCGCCTCGCGAGGAGAGTTGCGCCACCTGCGATTACCGGGCGGTCTGCGGACCGTACGAAGAACTGCGCGCCGACCTCAAGGAAAGCCGGCCCCTGGAGCCTCTCCTGCAGCTTCGCAAACTTCCCTGAGCGGCCTCATGAACGATTCCTTGAAGTTCGGTCCCCAGGATCCCTCACCTTCCGATTCCGCCGGACGCCGCGCCATCCGGGATTCCCTGGACGTGAGCCTTCTGGTGGAGGCGGCGGCGGGCACGGGCAAGACCACCGAGCTGGTCCGGCGCCTGGTGGCCGTCCTGGCGAGCGGCCGGGCCCGCGTCGACGGGATCGCCGCCGTCACCTTCACCCGGAAGGCGGCCGGCGAGCTGAAGCTGCGTCTGCGAGAGGCGCTGGACCGGGCCCGGCGGCAAGCCTCGGATCCGGCCGAGATCCGGAATCTGGAGCGGGCGGTGGCGGGGCTGGAGGAGGCCAGCATCTCCACCATCCACTCCTTCTGCGCGGACCTGCTTCGAAAGAGGCCGGTGGAGGCGGGCGTCGACCCCGATTTCCGGGAAACCTCGGAAGATGAAGCGTCCCGTCTCTTCCGGAGGGCGTTTCGGCAATGGATGGAAGCGCGGATGGCCCATCCCTCACCGGGACTGGCCCGGGCCCTCCAGCGGTCCCTGACCCCACAGGGGAACGACTTTGGCTCGCCTCTGGACCAGCTTCGCTCGGCCGCCCGGCAACTTTTGGAATGGCGCGACTATGGTAGTCCCTGGAGACGGGAGGTCTTCGACCGGGAAGGGGCCTTGGACGCCTTGGTCGGCCGGAGCCGGGAGTTGGCGGCCGACAGCATCCGGTCAACCAACCGGCGGGACAGGCTTCGACAGAATCTGGGTCCGGTTCGGGAACTGGACGCCTGGGTCCGGCGATTCGAGCGAGAGCGGCGGCGCGACTGCGATCGTCTCGAAGGTCGGATGCTCCGCCTACTGCAACGGTTGAGGTCCCGCTACTTCCGGCCGGCCCGGACCGGAGAATACGCTCCCGGCCTGCCCCGGGCGGTGGTGGTGCAGGCACGGGAAAACCTGCTTCGGGAGTTGAAGGATTTCACGCGGTGCGCCGACGCCGACCTGGCGGCGCTGCTCCGTGAGGAACTCCTGGAAGTAGCCCCCTTCTATGAGACGCTCAAGGAACAGACCAGCCGGCTCGACTTCATGGACCTGCTGATCAAGACCCGGGACCTGATCCGGGACCGGCCGTCGGTCCGCGGGGATTTCCAGGAACAGTTCAGCCACGTCTTCGTCGACGAGTTCCAGGACACCGACGCGCTCCAGGCCGAGATTCTGATGCTCCTGTCGGCGGACGACCCCGAGGAGACGAATTGGCGCAGGGTCCGGCCCGTTTCCGGAAAGCTCTTTCTGGTGGGAGACCCCAAGCAGTCCATCTATCGCTTCCGGCGCGCCGACGTGGTCCTGTACCAGGAGATCAAGGAGATCCTGCAGGCGGCCGGGGTGAGCGTGGTCCACCTGAAGCGGAACTTCCGCTCCGTGCGGCCCCTGCAAATGGCCGTCAACGCGGCCTTCGCGCCGGAGATGACGGCCGACCCCGTCAGCGGGCAGCCCGACTACGTCCCGCTCAAGAGCCACCGAGCCGGCGAGGGAGATCAGCCGGCCCTCATCGCCCTTCCGGTGCCGCGTCCCTACAGCAAATGGGGGAACCTGGCCAACGCGGCCATCGAAGAGAGCCTGCCCCAGACCGTCGCTGCCTTCACCGACTGGCTGCTGCGGGAAAGCGGCTGGCAGGTGGGCGACCCGGAGGACCCGTCCCGGCGCATCCCCATTTCACCCGGCCACGTCTGCATCCTGTTCCGGCGGTTCGTCAGTTGGAGGCGGGACGTCACGCGAGACTATGCCAGGGGTTTGGAGATCCGCGGGATTCCCCACGTCCTGATGGGCTCCCGATCCTTCCATCAGCGGGAAGAGGTCGAGACCCTTCGGGTGGCCTTGGGCGCCATCGAGCGGCCGGACGACGAGCTCTCGATCTACGCGACGCTCCGCGGCTCCCTCTTCTGGATCCCGGATTCCCTGTTGCTTCGCTTCCGGGATCGTCACGGTTCGCTCCATCCGTTCCGTCCTCGCCCCGAAGACCTGCATGCCGACCTGGAGCCGGTGGCCGAAGCGCTGGAGATCCTGGCCCGTCTGCACCGCCGGCGCAACCGCCGCCCCGTCGCCGAGACCCTTTCCCGGCTCCTTTCTCTGACGCGGGCTCACGCGGGATTCGCGCTGCGCCCGGCGAGCCATCAGGTTCTGGCCAACGTGCAGCGGGTCTGCGATCTGGCCCGGGCCTTCGAGACCGGCGGGGGAGGGTCGTTCCGGGCATTTGTGGAACATCTGGAACGACTGGCGCGGCGGCGCACCGGCGCCGAGGCCCAGGTTTCCGAGGAAGGAGTCGACGGGGTCCACCTGATGACCGTCCACAACGCCAAGGGCCTGGAGTTTCCGGTGGTGATCCTGGCAGATACGACGGCGCACCTCTCTTCCGCGCGCCCGGACAAGCACGTCGATTCCAGCCGCAACCTGGCGGCCTTCAGCCTCATGGGATGTGTCCCCTGGGAGCTGTTGGACCATCGCGACGAAGAGGCGGCGCGGGACCGGGCGGAGGGAGTCCGCCTCGCCTACGTCGCCGCAACGCGGGCCCGTGACCTGCTGGTGGTCCCCGGGCTGGGGACAGGTCCCAGGCCGGGATCGAGGCCGGAATGGTTGGCGCCTCTGGAGAAGTCCGTCTATCCGGCGCGGCCGGACTGGAATCGGGGCGGACCGGCTCCCGGCTGCCCCGCCTTCGGGGCTCGCAGTCTGCTTCAGAACCCCAGGGGGCGCGTCGAAGCCTCCATCCGGCCCGGCCTCCACCGCCCTCAGACGGGAGATCACACCGTGGTCTGGTGGGACCCCGGGTTGCTGGACCTGGCGGTCCGTCCCAACTTCGGCCTGCAGCGGGAGCGGATCCTGGCCGACGACGAAGCGGGCCAGGCTGGGAAAGAAGGCCTTGCCCGCTACGAGCGGTGGCGGGAAGGCCGGCGGCGGGCGCTGAGGTCCGGATCCGAGCCCACGCTTCAGGTGTTGACGGTCACCGGGGAACCCTCACCGGGAGACCCTCCCGAGTGTCCCTCCGTGGGGCTGGAGACTCATCCGATTCCCGATTCCCGGCCCACCGGTCCCAGGTTCGGGACCCTGGTCCACACGTTGTTGCGGGACATCCGGCTGGATGCCGGCGAACCGGAGGTCCGGAGGCTCGCCCGGCTCCATGGCAGGATCCTGGGCGTGACGAACCAGGAGCGAAAGTCCGCCATCCAGGCCGCGCTCTCCGCCTTGGAACATCCGCTGCTGAAACGGGCGCGGGCTGCCCGGAGGCGTCACCGGGAGTTTCCTTTCGTGCTCACGGTTGCGGAAGGAAGACTGCTGGAAGGCACCATCGATCTGGCCTTCCAGGAGGAGGGCCGCTGGATCGTGGTGGACTTCAAGACGGACGTTCACCTCAAACCGGACGATCCGGACTACGTACGGCAGGTGCAATGGTATGCGTATGGGCTGAAGCGGATCACGGGACAGCCGGCGGAAGGATGGTTGCTGGGGATCTGAGCCAAATTATGGCAGTATTGCATCATTATGGTAAAGGTGACCTACTCCCTCGATAATGCGACGGTGCGGCAGATCCGTCGAATGGCGGATCTTTTCGGCATGGCGCAGAGCCATGTGGTTCGGGAAGCCGTCGCCGACTACGCCGCGCGGAAGGACCGGCTCAGCGAGCGTGAACGGCTTCGTCTGCTGTCGGTGATCGACCGCCTGCGCGATGCACCGGTGACCCGTTCCGAGCAGAGTGTCGACGCTGAAATCCGCGAGGTGCGGGCCGCTCGGCGCCGCGGCGGACGAACGGGGCAAAGGCCGTGACGATTCACCTCGATACGTCTGTGCTGATCGATGCGCTCACGGGCCCTCGCCGCTCGCTGAAACGGCTGTCGGCATTCGTGGCGGAGGGTCACCGGGTGATCCTGTCGACGGTCGTGCTGTATGAATGGTTGCGCGGGCCCCGAACGACAGCCGAGTTGCAGGTGCAGGAAGAGATGTTTCCGCGCCGCGCGGCCGTCCCGTTCGATGCCGAAGCGGCCACTCAGGCCGCGTGGCTTTACCGGCAAACGTCTCGCCCTCGAGGGCGCGAGGTCGATCTCGCTGTAGCGGCCTGCGCTCTGGTGCAGGGTGCCGCCCTCTGGACGCTGAACCACGACGACTTCCGTGATCTCCCTGGTCTCGAGTTGATGCAGGAACCGGAACCGGGCCAACTCCCCTGACGCAAGCCGGTCCGCACGTCCGAAAAGCGGTTCGCACTCGAATTTGCTACGAGTGAAGATTCGGAGGATCTCTACTATCCGGCGCCCGGAGAGCCGCTCCTGATTCAGGTTTCCCTGAACCGGGAAATGGGAGACAAGAATGTCCCCTCCCGCGGAACGGGGACAAAGATGTCCCACCCTCCTGCGGCGTAGTAGACTGGTTTCAAGAGATTCGGTGATGGACCTTTCGGCAGCTCCCCCGCAGGTCAATGCCTTTCACGTCCTGACCAAGCCCACCGGGCCCATCTGCAACCTGGACTGCAAGTACTGCTTCTACCTGGAGAAGGAGAACCTCTATTCCGGCACGTCCACGTGGGCCATGCCGGACGACGTCCTGGAGTCGTACGTCCGCCAGTACATCGAATCGCAGCGGGCGCCGGTCATCAGCTTCGCCTGGCAAGGGGGCGAACCCACCCTCCTGGGCGTTGATTTTTTCCGGAAGGTGGTCCGGCTGCAGGCCAGGTACGCTGCGGGGAAGAAGATCGAGAACGGCTTTCAGACCAACGGGGTCCTGCTGGACGACCGTTGGGGCGAGTTCCTGGCCGAGAACGGATTCCTGGTGGGGATCTCCATCGACGGTCCCGAGCGTCTCCACGACCGCTACCGGGTGGACAAGGGAGGAGCCCCTTCCTTTCGAAGGGTGATGAGGGGACTGGGCTACCTCCGGAAACATGGCGTCGAGTACAACACGTTGACCGTGGTGCAGCGGAGCAACTCCCGCCATCCCCTGGAGGTGTACGGCTTTCTCAAGCAGGCCGGCAGCCGCTTCATGCAGTTCATTCCCATCGTGGAACGGGAGTCGCCGCAGCCCGATCCGGCCGGACTGGTGCTGATTTCCCCCGATTCGGCTGAGCCGGCCCGGGTGAGCCCCTGGTCGGTGGACGCAGTCCAGTACGGCAGGTTCCTCTGCGCCATCTTCGACGAGTGGGTGCGGCGGGACGTGGGCCGTTGCTACGTGCAGATCTTCGACGTGGCCCTGGAGAGTTGGATGGGCATGGCCGCCAGCCTGTGCGTCTTCCGCGAAACCTGCGGCTCGGCCCTGGCCCTGGAGCACAACGGAGATCTCTACTCCTGCGACCACTACGTCTATCCGGAGAACCTCCTGGGCAACATCATGGAGGATCCCATGGGGTCGCTGGTCACTTCACCCAGCCAAGTTCGATTCGGGCAGGACAAGCGGGACCGCCTCCCCCGCTACTGCCGCGAATGCGAGGTCCGGTTCGCCTGCAACGGCGAGTGCCCCAAGCACCGTTTCATCCGGACTCCCCAGGGAGAAGCGGGGCTCAACTACCTCTGCGCCGGATACAAGCTCTTCTTCAACCACATCGATCCCTACATGCGCTTCATGGCGGGAGAGCTGAGCCAGGGACGGGCGCCGGCCAACGTCATGTCCTGGGTGCGGCGGCAGGACCTCCAGGCTCAGGGAAGACGGCGACCCGGAAGAAACGATCCCTGCCTCTGCGGAAGCGGCAAGAAGTTCAAGAAGTGCTGCGGCCGCCGTTGAGCCGGATCACCGTCTATCCTCGCGAAGTGCCTCCAGATCGATGGAAACCGGCACCCTGCCCCGAAGTACCCGGAGGCTCCGGTAAGCCTCGGCGGCGGCAACCAGTCGAAGACCTTGCCGCACCGTTTCCGTGATCCCGCGACCTGTGGATTCCCGAGCCTTCCTCAACAGATCGGAGGGGACGTGAACCGTGATTTTCTGATTCTTTTTCACAGGGAGGATCTTATCGTAGAGGATGCCAACGTCCCACGCGATATGCGGCCAACCGCCGGGGCCGCCAATAGAAACTGGGAAGCTCCGAACGTCGGTCAGCGGCGGGAAGCGTCTTCGGCCGTGCCGGTTGATACCGCAGCCACCTCTTCCGTCAACAACCGGGCCAGGACCTCCGGCTCCGAGGTGGGCAGCCGGCAGACGTAGTTCTCGCAGACATAGGCGGTCGCCTTCCCATCGACGGGAACCATGGCGCGGACGGCCGGGTTGCTCCTCCCCAGGGTTTCCTGGCCGGTTCGGCCATCGGCAAACAGGAGGACCTTGTTGGGAACGTAGGTGGAATGGACCACCTTGAGCAGAGCCCCCATCGCGTCGCCCGCCGGGTCGCCCGCCAGCACCACCTGCTTCGGCGTGCCCAGGTGGAAGTCGAGAGCGGCGAGCATGTGGGGTAGGGATTCGGGATGCTCCCGCAGCCGGTCCCCGAAATGCTTCAGGGCCGCGCCGGCCAGTTTCTTCCACTCCGGTTGGTGGGTCATCTCCGCCAGGCGCAGAAGATTCCAGACGGCGACCGAATTCCCGGTGGGTTCGGCCCCGTCGTAGTCGTCCCGGGTCCGCAGAATCAGTGACGCGTCTTGTCCCGAGGTGTCGAAGAAGGCCCCCGATTCCTTGTCGTAGAAGAGATCGACGGCCGCCTCCATCAACTCCATGGAGCGCTGCAGGTCGCGGATGTCGGAACCGGCCTGGTAGAGGTCGATGAGGCCCAAGACCAGGAACGCGTAGTCCTCCAGGTGCCCCTCGAACCGGGCTTCCCCCTCCCGGTAGCGCCTCAGAAGCCGTCCCGTCTCCTTCTGGCAGAGGTGCTCCAGGATGAAGTCGGCCGCCCGCCGGGCCTGCGCCAGATATGCGGCCTCCCCCAGAACCTGGTGGGCCCGGGCGAAGGCGGAGATCATGAGGCCGTTCCACGAGACCAGGATCTTGTCGTCCAGGTAGGGCCGCACCCGCTGGTTCCGGACCTCAAGCAGCAGGCGCCGCGACTCCCGGAGAACCGCATGCACCTGATCCGGGGGGATTCGGAACTTGCGCGCCGTCTCCTCCCGGGTCTGGGCCCGATAAAGAATATTCTGGTTCACGAAGACCTTGTGGGGGTCGCTGAGAGCGTTCCCGCCGGGCTCGATCCCGAAGCTGTGGGCGAATATGGCTCCCTTCTCAGGCCCCAGGATCCGGTCCAGCTCCGCCTTGGTCCAGACATAGAAGGCCCCCTCCCGTTTCCGCTTGGGTTGGGACGGATCAGGGGCGCTTTCGGCATCCTCGGCGGAATAGAACCCCCCGGGCGGATGGGTGAGCTGCCCGCTCACGTAGTCCAGGGTGCTCCGGGCCACGGAGGCGAATAGCGGATTCCGGGTCAGTTGGTACGCCTCCAAATAGGAGTTCACCAGTTGGGCCTGATCGTAGAGCATCTTCTCGAAGTGGGGGACCCGCCACTGGCGGTCCACAGCGTAGCGGTGAAATCCCCCCTCCAGATGGTCGAAAATCCCGCTGGCCGCCATCCGTTCCAGGGTGGTCAGGGTCATTTCCAGAGCCCGGCTCTTGGCCTCCCTCCGCTGATACCGGAGCAGAAAGTTGAACACCACCGGACGGGGAAACTTGTTCCCGTGTCCGAAGCCGCCGTAGGTTTCGTCGTAACCGGCGCGAATGGATTCGTACCCCTGCTTGAGAATCGACCCCTCCAAGGCCGCCTCGCCGGCCTCCACCCGAGTCTGCTCGCGTAGCAATCGGGTGAGTTGGCGGCCCGCTTCGGCGATGTCGTCCGGATGCTTGGCCCAGACTTCATGAATCCGGCCGATGAGCGACCGAAAGGTGTCCGGCGGGACGTAGGTTCGTCCGAAGAAGGGTTCGAGCTCGGGCGTCAGGAACATGGACATGGGCCAACCGCCGCTCCCGGTGAGGGCCAGCAACGCCGACATGTAGATGCGGTCCACGTCGGGGCGCTCTTCCCGATCCACCTTGATGTTGACGAAGTAACGGTTCATGAGGTCCGCAATTCCGGGGTCCTCGAAGACTTTCCGCTCCATCACGTGGCACCAGTAGCAGGTGGAGTAGCCGACGGAGAGAAAGATGGGACGTTTCTTCTCGCGGGCCAGGCGGAAGGCCTCCTCGCCCCACGGATACCAGTCCACCGGGTTGTAGGCGTGTTGCAGGAGGTAGGGACTCTTCTCTTGGATCAGCCGGTTGGAACGGACTTTGGAGGTCTCCTCGCCGGTCGCTGAGCTGATTGGGGAAGCGGTTCCGAACAGGAGGAGCAGAAGCGTCAGAGCCGGTCTCATGCGGGCACGCTCCATCCCCCGGTCGGGTTGGAAGCCACTTACCAAGCCTCCCTGTAGATCTCCATGGCGCCCAGGGAAGTGAGAAGACGCGGATTGAACTCCACCGTCCAATGGGAGGAGGCCTCAGCGGCCAGAGTTTCCAGATCCCCCTCCAGAACGCCCTCGCTCCGAAGCTCCCGCGGGAGCCCGGCCAACGCGGCCAATTCGTCCAACCGCCCGGCCAGAGACCCGGAAGCATCCCTCCCCTTCCAGGAGTTTCCGCCGGATAGGTGCAACAGATCCCCAAAGGCCGATTCGGCCACGGTGCCCGTCCAGCGGATGACCGGCGACAGCAGCAGACCGATGGCGACCCCGTGGGGCGTCCTGTACCGGGCGGACAAAGGATTGGCGCAGGCATGGGCCGCGCCCACTGAGGAGTTCTCGATGGCCAGGCCGGCATAGAAGGCGCCCAATTGCATCGCGCCCCGGGCCTCCAGGTCCGTAGGATCGCGCAGCACCCGCTCGTAGTTCCGTTCCAACAGCCACCAGGCTTCGCGGGAGAAGGACTGGGACAGCGCGGAGCTCCGTTTGCTGCAATACGATTCCACGGCATGGGAAAGGGCGTCGAATCCGGTGGCGCTGCTGACGTCGGCCGGTTGGGAAAGGGTCAGACAGGGGTCGAGTATGGCGATGCGAAAAGCGGCTTGCGGGTCGCCGCAGGCCATTTTCACGTGAGTTCGGGCGTCCGCGATGATGGCGTAAGACTGAGCCTCACTCCCGGTCCCGGTCGTCGTGGGAATTCCGATCATCGGCAGCATCCGGCCCCGCACCCGGCCATAGCCCTGGTAGTCATGGATCGTTCCCCCGCCGGTAAGCAGGAAGTTGATCCCCTTGGCGCAGTCCATGGAGCTGCCGCCTCCGAGGCCCACGACAGAGTCGACTTCCAAAGGCCGAGCGTAACTGGCGCCCTTGTCCACCATCTGCGATTCCGGATCAGGTCCAAAGTCGTGGAACCCATGCACTTGGACTCCGGCCTCGGCCAGGATCCCTGATACCGTCTCGACGTGGCCCGACTGCACCAGCCCCGGGTCAGAGACCAGCAAAGTCCGCCGGAATCCCAGTTCCCGCGCGGCTGGAGCCAACTCGCGGACCGATCCCTCACCGAAGATCACGCGCGTGGAAGTGTCGAAAACGAACGATTTCATGGGATCCGCAGGCAGGTTAGCACGGGCCTCTATCCGGGGCTATGAAATTCAGACCTGCAACGGATTCCGAGTAACCAAGCGGGGAAAACGGCTGAAGTCCCGGTCGACCGTCCAGAACTCCGTGACGCCGGAGGCGATACAGATCGCCGCAATCCTTGCATCGTGCACCATTGCCCCTCTCACTCGTCCGTTTTCGAGTTGCTTCTTGAGAATATTCCAGTGCGTGTCGGTTTCGGTGAGCAGTTCCGCAATCGGTGACTCCAGCCACGCTTCCACTTGGTTCAGAGCTTCGGAGATCGTCGACGGCGGATCGTAGATTCGCGGGTGAGTCACAACGGACAGGAACTCGTGAATACACGGCCATGGCAACCCCCAAGTCACCCGTCCTTGGGCAAGTGACTCAAGACAGGACTTCGCGGGCCCATGCCATTCGGAGTCGGCGCGGTGAGCGTAGACAAGAATATTGGTATCCGCAGCTATCAACTGCCTCGGTCCTTGTAGATGGTGTCGCGGATACTCGGCCAATCGGCGCCGCGATAGGACGGCTGCAAACCCCGGCCGCCAACACTGGCGTCCCTCAACTTGAAGCGGGTCCGCTGGCTGTCGGCGCGCAATGCCATGCGCAGCCCACGTTCAATCAGTGACCGTAACGTGACGTTCTCCTTGGCTGCATGGGCCTTGGCCTTCCTGGCGAGGCCGTCGGCAATCTCGATCGTGGTTTTCATATGGGGCTCCGGTCCGTTTGATATGGTTTTACAGTTTACTAATGCTGTAGACCCATATCAAGGGAATTGTGGCGAGCATCCGGAACCCTTTGCATGTAGACTCCCGGTGGCAAACGGGAAACCGCCGAGGATCGAATTCCGACATGCCCGGGACGGCTGACTAGTGACTCCAAGCGATCACCCCCACGTCGAATTCGAGCGCGTCAGCAAGAGCTATGACGGCCGGACTCTGGTGGTCCGGGACCTGAACCTCACCGTCGCCGAGGGGGAGTTCCTGACCCTGCTGGGGCCGTCCGGCTCCGGCAAGACCACGTGCCTGATGATGCTCGCCGGCTTCGAAGCTCCCACCTCGGGCGCCATCCGCATCGACGGACGATCGGTGCATGACCTGCCGCCCCGGAAACGCGAAATCGGCGTGGTTTTCCAGAACTACGCCCTCTTCCCGCACATGACGGTGGGAGGAAACCTGGCCTTTCCCCTGGAAGTGCGCGGTCTCGATCCGGAGCAGATTCGGGAGCGCGTCCGGCGGGCGTTGGAACTGGTGCGCCTGGACGGCATGGAGGACCGGCGCCCGGGCAAGCTTTCCGGCGGCCAGCAGCAACGCGTCGCCATTGCCCGGGCGCTGGTGTTCGAACCGCGCCTGGTCTTGATGGACGAACCGCTGGGCGCCCTGGACCGCAGGCTGCGCGAGGAGATGCAGTTCGAGGTCCGGCGCATCCAGCGGACCCTGGGGGTGACCGTCGTCTACGTGACCCACGATCAGCAGGAAGCCATGGCCATGTCCGATCGCGTCGCCGTCTTTGAGGAGGGCCGCGTCGAGCAGGTCGCCCCTCCGGAAATCCTCTACGAAGAGCCGGAACGCCGGTTCGTGGCCCGATTCATCGGAGACAACAACATCCTGTACGGAAGGGTGGTCGGCGTCGACGGCGACTTCTGCCAAGTGGACGTCGGCGGTGGGATCGTCAGGGCGTTTAGGATCGCGCCCAGCCGGCCCGGGGACAGGGTGGCCATTGCCATTCGGCCGGAAAGAGTCTCCCTGGCGCCCAAGCCGGGGGTCTACCACAACGAGTTCGACGCCCGGGTCGAGGACATCCTGTTTCTGGGCGATCACCTGCGGCTTCGCCTGACGGTCTGCGGCCACTCGGACTTCATTGCCAAGATCCCCAACATCGTGGGGCACGGTGCCGTATTGGAAGGAGACCAGGTCCGTATCGGCTGGCTGCTGACCGATTGCCGGTCGCTGGAAGCTCCGGGCCAGGAGTGAGGACATTCCATGACGAAACATCGATTCAATTACCGGAACACGCCGTCGGCTGGGGCCGCTACGATATTCTCCCTCGCCGTCCTGGCCGGGTCCCAAAGCTCTCTGGGCGCAGAATCGGTGACCGCCGTCTCCTGGGGAGGCTCCTATGCCCGGGCCTGCACCAAGGCCATCCACGAGCCGTTCACCGCCGAGACCGGCATCGAGGTCCGCATGGAGGACTACAACGGCGGACTGGCCCAGATCCGGGCCCAGGTGGAGACGGGCAACGTGCATTGGGACGTGGTCGACCTGGAAATGGCGGACGCCGTGCTGGGTTGTGACGAGGGCCTCCTGGAACCCATCGACGCCGCCGACCTCCCACCGGGACCGGACGGCACGCCCGCCGAGGAGGACTTCTTCCCCGAAACCCTCACCGAGTGCGGCATCGGCGTCGTCTACTACTCCACGATCTACGCCTACAACGAGGAAAAAATATCCGGCTCGAAGCCGGCCACCATCGGCGACTTTTTCGACCTGGAGAAGTTTCCGGGACGGCGGGGGATGCGCCGGACGCCCGTGGTCAACCTGGAGTTCGCGCTGATGGCGGACGGCGTGCCCATGAAGCAGGTCTACGCCACGCTCGACACACCCGAGGGAGTGGACCGGGCCTTTCGCAAGCTCGACACCATCAAGGAACAGATCATCTGGTGGGAAGCGGGGGCCCAACCGCCCCAAATGCTGGCGGACGGCGAGGTGGTCATGAGCACGGCCTACAACGGCCGCATCTTCAATGCCCAGATCCTGGAGAAACAGCCCTTCGTGGTGGTCTGGGACGGCCAGGTGCTGGATTGGGGTCAGACGGCCATCGTGGCGGGAACCCGGAACCTGGAGGCGGCTCGGAAGTTCGTCGCCTTTGGGGCCAGGACCGAATCCATGGCGGCCATCGGCCGTTACATCTCCTACAGTCCGGTGCGGCGTTCCGGCACCCCGCTCATTTCGACGCACCTGGAGACCGGGGTGGACATGAAGCCACACATGCCCACGACCCCCGCCAACGTGGCCAATGCCCTGCACAGCGATTGGGAATGGTGGAGCGATCACTCGGACGAAATGAACGAGCGTTTCAGCGCGTGGCTGGCGCGCTGAGGAAGCCTCATCTGCGGGCGGCGGCGCTGGTGCTGCCGTTGGCGGCCTTCATCCTGGCGACCTTCGTAGCGCCGCTGGCGACCATGCTGACCCGCAGCGTCTACGACCCCATGGTCGCCGATACGCTGCCTGAAACCCTGGCTCTGCTGCGCGGGTGGGACGGCCGGAGCCCTCCTTCCGAGCCGGTCTTCGAGGCGGCCTCCCGGGAGATTCTGCAAGCCCGGGAAGACCGGAGTCTCGGACGGGTGGCGACGCGCGTGAACCGGGTGGAAGCGGGACTGCGCAGCGTCATCATGAAGAGCGCCCGCAGGCTGCGGCGCGTCAAGGAGGTCGACTCCTGGCGGGACGCCATGATCTCCATCGCTCCCGAATGGGGCGAGGCGAAAACCTGGCGCGCGATTCGCAGCGCGGGGGAACGGATCACGACGCGCCACTACCTCCACGCCCTGGATCTGCAGCGTGACGCCGACGGAAGCGTCGTTCTCCAGCCTCCGCAACGGCGGGTCTATCTGCCGCTTCTGAGGCGCACATTGGCGGTCAGCCTCGGCATCACGGTTCTCTGTCTGCTGTTAGGTTACCCGCTGGCGTATCTTATCGCCCACGCGCCGCCCCGCCGGGCGAACCTGCTGCTGTTGCTGGTGCTGGTTCCCTTCTGGACGTCGCTTCTCGTGCGGACCACCTCCTGGATCGTGCTGCTCCAGACCCAGGGGGTGGTCAACGATCTGCTCGTGGCGCTGGGGCTGATCGCCGACGAGAACCGGATCTCCATGATCTACAACATGACCGGCACCGTGGTGGCCATGACCCACGTCCTGCTGCCGTTCATGGTGCTCCCGATCTATTCGGTCATGCGGACGATTCCGCCGCTGTACATGAGCGCCGCCGCCTCATTGGGCGCCAGCTTTCCCCAGGCGTTCCGGCGGGTCTATTGGCCACAGACGCTGCCCGGTGTGGGCGCCGGATCGCTGCTGGTCTTCATTCTGTCCATCGGCTACTACATCACTCCCGCGCTGGTGGGCGGACAGAGCGGCCAGCTCATCTCCAACATGATCGCCTATCACATGCAGCAATCGTTGAATTGGGGACTGGCGGCGGCCCTGGGCAGCATCCTGCTGGCGTGCGTGGTGGCGCTCTATCTGCTCTACGACCGCGTCGTCGGCATCGACCGCATGAGGTTGGGTTGAGATGAGTGTGCCCGGGTCCGGATGGGAACGCGCCGGCCGAGTCTCCTACCTGGCCTTCTGCGCCGCCGTCTTCCTGTTTCTGATCGCGCCGATCCTGGTGATCGTCCCCCTCAGCTTCAACGTGGAGCCCTATTTCACCTTCACCGAGGGGATGTTGCGCCTGGACCCGGAAGCGTATTCGCTACGCTGGTACCGGACCGTCGCCGAAGACGAAGAGTGGCGGCGGGCGCTGGCCAACAGCCTCATCATCGGCATCGCGGCGACGGCGCTGGCGACGGCGCTGGGAACTCTGGCCGCATTGGGACTGGCCAGCCCCGCCATGCCCGGACGGCCCTTGGCCATGAGCCTGTTGATTTCGCCCATGGTCACGCCGGTGATCATCTCGGCGGCGGGCATGTTCTTCTTCTACTCCAAGATGGGCCTGGCCCAGACCCACCTGGGACTGATCCTAGCCCACGCCGCGCTGGGCACTCCGTTCGTGGTGATCACGGTCACGGCCACGCTTTCCGGCTTCGACGCCAATCTGACCCGGGCCGCCGCCAGCCTGGGCGCCGGGCCGGTGCGGACCTTTGCGCGGGTGCAGTTGCCCATCATCGCCCCCGGCGTGGTTTCGGGCGCGCTCTTCGCCTTCGCCACCTCCTTCGACGAGGTGGTGACGGTGCTGTTCATGGGAGGGTTGGAGCAGCGCACGGTTCCGCGCCAGATGTGGTCGGGAATCCGCGAGGAGATCAGCCCGGCCATCCTGGCCGTCGCCACCTTTCTGATCGCCTTTGCCCTGGTCTTCATGCTGGTCGTGGAACGGCTGCGCCGCCGGTAGGAGGGGGGACTGTTAGTCCCCCTTTCTTTCGTGTTGCCAGAGGCAAGTGATTTCCATCTCGGAGGAATGGAAGATGAGCAAGAGCACCCCGACCCGGACTAACCCCGGGGAGGAGGTTGATATGGCTATCCAAGCATTTTTCGATCGGCCCCACAGGGCGGAGCGCCTGGATCGCCCACCTGGTTCTCATACCCGCGGGTTTTTCACCCATTTCCGCGAGTGTCCGGCTCCGGCCACCCCGCCACGCGCCACGCTGGCTGGTGTCACCTGCTCTCATTGCAGGCTTGTGCGCGGTGGCTGCGATGACCACCGCTCAGGCCTCGCCGAATATCTCGGCAATCTCGCGCAAGGCCCCGACCACCGAGCACACCAGCGCCGACACACTCACTTGGCTGCTCACCTTCACAGAGCCCATGACGAGTGTGGACCGGACGGACTTTGTGGTGTCCGGCACGACGGCGAGGCTTGTGATGAGTCCATTTGCGCTGGACGAGGAGGGGTGCAGCGTGCGATGGGATGCGACCCTGTCCGGCGGCGACCTCGCGGACCTGAACGGGACGGTGACGCTCACCCCGGCCGCATTTCCCCACGACGATATGCCGTGCCAACCCGGATCGAACACGCCGTGTATTGGGGGCTGCCTCGGCGACGGCGAATCAATGACGCATCCCGGCCCTCGTGGCAGGAACGACAACACGTTCGTCGTGAGCAACGTGCTCTCGGCTCCCGAGGGAGTCGATACGGCTGGAGGCCCTTGCGAGGGAGACACCCGGGTGGGGACGCTGGAGATCCACCTCTACAACCGGGACGGCGACGAACCGATGGTGTACGAGACGACGGGAGACTCGCCCGGTGACGGCCTGGACGAAAACGGGATGCTGGCTCCGGGGCAGACTTACACCGTGAGTGTGGCCGAGCTCGGCGGGGAAGACCGAGCCTTCGTCGGCTACGGTTGGATCGTCGGGAACTTCGACGGCATCGCCGGAACCCGTACGATCATCAACGCTGGACAAGCTGTGACTGTGCACGGCGATCTGACGCCGGAACTGTCTCATCACGGTGCTGGAATGAAGCCGATACCCCGGCTGGAATAGGTGGACGTGAGGACGGTGCAGAGGCTGATGGGGCACTCGGCGATCAGCCACGACGATGCGCTACGCCGGAAAGGACCAACCCTGTACCCAGTCTCGACAGAACAACGGATTTACAATCGTCCACTGGGAGGGGGGACTGTTAGTCCCCCGTTCTTCTGTGTCGTGACCCGATTCGGTGGCTGGAGAGCGTAACGAATGGAAGCGTAGAGTGGGGACTCCGTCCCCCCTGCCCCCCTGGTCGGCGACAGGAATGTCGCCGCTCCTCCGGCGACAAGAAATTTGCCGCTCCGGGTAAAAATCAAACGGAGGAGCGCTATGTCAATTGAATCCAGTGCCGACTTGGACGGGCTTGTCCGTGTCGGAAAGGTGGTTGCGGCGACGTTGAAGGCGATGGTGGCCTACGTTCGTCCTGGGGTTTCTACCGCAGAAGTGGATGACGTCGGGGCGAGGGTTCTCAGCCAGCACGGAGCACGACCTGCTCCCCAGATTTTCTACGGATTTCCGGGCGTCAATCTGATCAGCGTCAACGACGAGGTCGTTCATGGCGTTCCCGATGAACGCGTCCTGCGACCGGGTGATCTGGTGAGCCTCGACGTCACTGCCGAGCTGGATGGATACATCGCGGACGCCGCCACGACCATTCCCCTGGCGCCATACTCGGCGACGGCCGAAAGGTTGTGTCGATCTGCGAGGACGGCATTCGAAAAGGCGGCCGCTGTCGCGCGGGCCGGAAGACCCATCAACTGTATCGGCAAGGCGGTGGAGCGAGAGGTGGGCCAACGCGGATTCACGGTGTTGAACGAGTTGGCGGGACACGGGACCGGCAGGAGAATCCATGAGGATCCCGTCGTTTCCAACGTCTACGACCCGGCGGACACCCAGCCGTTGACCGAGGGCCTCGTCCTGACCATCGAACCCTTGATCGCCGAACGGTCGCATAAAGTTTTCACGGACGACGATGGTTGGACTTTGCGAACGGCCGGCGGCGACCTGTCGGCGCACTACGAACACACCCTCGTTATAACGGAGGGCCGACCGATTCTACTCACAGCGGCCTAGCCGTCATGGATTTCGACAGCTGATAAGGAGGCATTTCCGAGTCACGGCTACCCTTGCCGGCTTCGACGCCAATCTGACCCGGGCCGCCGCCAGCCTGGGCGCCGGGCCGGTGCGGACCTTTGCGCGGGTGCAGTTGCCGATCATCGCGCCCGGCGTCGTTTCAGGCGCGCTCTTCGCCTTCGCCACCTCGTTTGACGAAGTGGTGACGGTGTTGTTCATGGGGGGGCTGGAGCAGCGCACCGTTCCGTGTCAGATGTGGTCGGGAATCCGGGAGGAGATCAGCCCGGCGATCCTGGCGGTCGCCACCTTTCTGATCGGTTTTGCGCTGGTCTTCATGCTGGTCGTGGAGCGCCTGCGCCGCCGGTAGGAGGGGGGACTGTTAGTCCCCCAGTGTTTTTGTGTTGTGAGCCGATTTGGCAGGTGGAGATTTTGGCAAGTGGGAAGTGTAAAGGGGGGACTCCGTCCCCCTAACCCCCCCTTTCGGCGACAAGAAAGTCGCCGCTCCATTGCCTTCCCTCCACTCGTGTGGTGAAATCCGAGCCCGAAAGCGCTCACAGGGGGAGTTTCATGGGGAATGCGTCCACTCGTCGGCTGGTCTATGCGGCTCTGCTGCTCGCGTACCTGCTCCACAACGATCTCTGGCTCTGGCACGATTCCAGAATCATGCTGGGTCTCCCGGTGGGCCTTCTCTACCACGTCGGTTTCTGCGTGGCCGCCTCGGTGATCCTGACCCTCCTGATCCGCTTCTGTTGGCCCCTTCCGCACCAGTCCTCGGCGACGGTGCCCGGGACATCGCATAAGGACGAGGCACAGCCGTGATCATCCCCATCATCTTCGTCTACCTGGCTCTGGTGATCCTCGTCGGCAGCCTCAGCCACCGGCTGTTCCGGGGCACGGGCGAGGACTATTTCGTCGCGACTCGGAGCATCGGCCCCTTCATCCTCCTCATGTCCCTCTTCGGGACCAACATGACGGCCTTTGCCCTGCTGGGAGCATCGGGGGAGGCCTATCACGAGGGGATCGGCGTCTTTTCCCTGATGGCGTCCTCATCGGCTCTGATCATCCCCAGTGTCTTCTTCTTCGTGGGGACGCGCCTCTGGGCCATCGGGAAACGGGAGGGCTACATCACCCAGGTCCAGTATTTCCGGGCGCGTTGGGGTTCCGACCGGCTGGGTCTTCTCCTGTTCGTCGTGCTTGTTGGGTTGGTCGTCCCGTACCTGCTGATCGGCGTCATGGCGGGAGGCGTCACCCTGAACCAGGTGACCGACGGACAGATTCCCGAGTGGCTGGGCGGCCTCATCATCTGCCTGGTGGTCCTGACTTATGTCTCCACCAGCGGTTTGAGAGCCACCGCCTGGGTGAACACTTTTCAGACCCTGGTGTTCATGATCCTGGGCGCGGTGGCGTTCGTGGTGATCACCCGGAAGCTGGGGGGGTTGTCCCAAGGTCTGGAGCGGGTCATGGAAACCCATCCCGAACTCCTGATTCGAGGCGATAACATCAAGCCGCTTCAGCTTCTGACCTACACCTGCATCCCCCTCTCGGTGGGGATGTTCCCGCACATGTTCATGCACTGGCTGTCGGCGCGGCGGGCCGAGGCCTTTCGCTTCCCGCTCAAGGTCTACCCGCTGTGCATTGCAGCGGTTTGGGTGCCCAGCGTCCTGTTGGGAGTCTTGGGCCGGGTCGACTATCCCGAACTGACGGTCGGAGAGGCCAACTCCGTCCTGGTCAAGATGATCGCGCTGCACTCGCCGGAAGTCGTGGCCGGGCTCCTGGCGGCCGGGGTGCTGGCCGCCGTCATGTCCTCGCTGGACTCCCAGTTCCTCTCGCTGGGGAGCATGTTCACCGAGGACATCGTTCGCCACTACGGGTTTCACGACCGCATGAGCGAGCGGGCGCAGGTGCGGGCCGGAAGGCTGTTCGTCGTGGGCCTGGTGGCCGTCATCTATCTCCTCTCCCTGGTCACCGACCGGAGTATCTTCAAGCTGGCAGTCTGGTCCTTCACCGGATTCGCCTCGCTGTTCCCGGTCGTGGCGGCGGCCCTGTTCTGGAAACGGAGCACCAGGTACGGGGCCTATGCCTCGATCCTCAGCGTGGTGGTCCTCTGGATCTACTTTTTCCGGCTGGGCTGGGAATCTCCCGGGTACACGCTCGGGGGAACCGGTGTCATGCCGGTGGCGTTCATCCTTGGGGTCTCAGCCCTGTCCATGATCGTCGTTTCCCTGCTGACGCAACCGCCCCGGGAAGCGGTCCTCCGGAAGTTCTTTCCATCGTCCTGATTCGCCTCGTCCGGACCTCCGGCAGCGGCGGGCAAACCGCTACGGTTCGAGCCAGTTTTCTGCGTCTTCGGGAGAGTCCACGTCCTGAGGGGTCTGGAGGGGAACCTCACCCACCGATGATGCGACTCGGGTCAGAGCCCGGGCTCCCCGGTCTCCCTGAAGCGTCAGGAGCCGGGGGAAAAGGCTTCGATGCACCAGGGCCGGGGCTCCTGCAACACCCTGGTAGCGGGAAAGGACGAGGTCGCAACCGTCGGTGAGGCGCCGTTCCAGCAGGGCTTCCAGGTGGCCCTTCCCCACGAAGGGCTGGTCGGCCAGAAGGATGAAGGCCGCGTCGTACCCGGCGGGAAGAGCCTCGACTCCCCGGCGCAGGGACGAGGCGAGTCCCTCCCGCCAATCCGGGTTCACGACGACATGGGCTCCGGCCGCCTCGGCCTCATCCCGGTAACGCCTCTCGAAGGCCCCGACCACGACCCACACCGCGTCGCAGACCTGGGACGCGGTGGCAACGGCACGGGCCAGCAGGCTCTGGCCGCGATGCCGGAGGAGGAGCTTGGCGAATCCCATGCGCCGGCTCTCGCCGGCGGCCAGTACCACGCCGGCGACCCTCACAGCCGTTCCGTGAAGCGCCGCAGGCTGGCCAGATCCACGACGGGAGCGAAGGTGTCGGTGTGGGGCAGGATGACCCTGATGCCCGCAGTGGTCGGGCGGTAGCCGGGAGCGGCCGCCAGCGGGCTCAGCCAAAGGAGACGGGACCCGGACTGCTTCAGCCGGACCAGGGTCCGCTCCAGGAGTTCCAGGTCTCCCGTGTCCCATCCGTCGCTGAGAACCAGCACCGCCGTTTGCGAACCGAGTTGGTGGGCGTACCGGTCCAGGAAATCCTGGAAGCAGGCTCCGATCCGGGTGCCGGTGCTCTTCCGGGGAAGGACGCGCATAAGCGCCTGCCGCGCACCCCGGGCGCCTCTCACCTGCAGGGCGCGGGTCAGACGGTAGAGCCGCGTGCTGAAGGCGAAGACCTCCACCCGGCCCAATCCCCGCTGGGAAGCGCAGGCATGGGAAAACTGGAACAGAAAGGAACTGTGAAGCTCCATGGAGCCGCTCACGTCCATCAGGACCACCAGGCGGACCCGGTCCATGCGGCGCCGTCGGAAGACCAGGTCCATCAACTCACCCCCTCGCTGGGTGCTTCGATGAACCGTGCGCCTCAGGTCCGGAACCCGCCCCCGGGAACTGACGCGCCGGCGCCGGGACCTGCGGCGGGACAGCTTCCTGGCCAGACGGCGGACCGTGAGCTTCAACCGGGCGGACTCGGGGATTCCCGGCGGAGGACTTCCCGTAAGAACCTCCAGCGGGCTGTAGGAGCCCTGGCGGGTTTCCCCCTCGGTCTCGGACCCCTGGGACCAGGCCACCAGGCTCAGGCCGAACCGGGGTATGGACGCCCGAAGCCGTTCGCCATCTTCGGATCCCGGGTCTTGGCGTTCGCTCCCATCCAGCAATCCGCCCCCGAAGTATTTTTCGAACAGGTGGTCGAAACGCTCGATTTCCCGAGGACTTCCGGGAAAAAGGGTGCGGAGCGTGTGGAAGAAATCGCCCCGGTCGGTGATCTCCAACCGGTGCAGCGCGGTCAGTGCGTCTCCGACCTCGCGGGGGCCGGCCCTCATGCCCTCGGAGCGTAGAATGCGGGCAAAGGCCATCACATTCTCCTCCAGGAAACCCGGATAGGACATCAACAGCTCAAGACTGCGCCAGGACGCCTTCCATCTGCTCCACCGCCCGGGTGATTCCTCCCGACTCGAAGCCTCCGAGTCCGGCCAGCAGGGCCTGGAGAAAGCGGTTTCGGACCCGGCGTTGATCCTCCACGTGCTTGAGCAGCACTCCCAGGGTCGATTCGATCACCTCCGGCCCCAGCCGGTTCCGGTCCAGGTAGAGGAGGGCCGCCACCCAATCCAGGGTCTCGGAAACTCCGGGCGCCTTCTCCAGGGGCAGGCGCCGCAGCATCTGGACGAAGGCCACGGTCCGCCCGGACAAGGCCTCCGCGGCGCCGGGAACCCGGGCTCGAACGATGGCCACCTCCTTGTCGAACGATGGATAGTCGATCCAGAGATAGAGGCAACGGCGTCTCAGGGCATCGGCCAGATCCCGGGTCCGGTTGCTGGTGAGGACCGTGTAGGGAACCTGCCGGGCCGTCAGCGTCCCCAATTCCGGAACCGAGACCTGCCACTCCGAGAGCAACTCCAGCAGGAAGGCCTCGAATTCCTCATCGCTTCGATCCACCTCGTCGATGAGAAGCACCGGCGCCTCCGAGGCGGTGATGGCCTCCAGGAGAGGGCGTTTCAAGAGGTAGTCGACGCTGAAGATGTCGGCCCGCCCGGAGCCGCTGGCCTCGGCCAGTCGAATGTCCAACAACTGCTTCTGGTAGTTCCACTCGTACAGGGCCGAGCTGGTATCGATGCCTTCGTAGCACTGCAGGCGGATCAGGTGGGTGTCCAGGACGCCGGACATGGCGCCGGCGATGGCCGTCTTGCCCACTCCCGTGGGCCCCTCCACCAGGAGCGGGCGTCCCAGGACCGCCGCCAGGTGAATGGCCGTCGCCACCGGGCGTTCGGCTATGTAGCCTTGGCGCTCCAACCGGCGTTGGAGCTGCTCGATTTCTGGATGCATTGGACAGATCGGGACCGGCGGGCCCGGTTTGGACCGGGCCCGATCCCGGAACAAAGGACGCTGGGAGGCGCCGGGAACTATCCGCCGGCGCGCTCCGAGGCCGTGGTGAGGGCGCGCTTCACGTAGGCGGCCGCCAAAGCCCTCCGGTAGTCCGCCCCGGCAAAGTAATCGTCCAGAGGCTCCACTCCATCGGTGGCGTGCGCCGAGGCCGCCGCGATGCTGTCGGCATTGATGGCGGACCCCTCCAGAGCCGACTCGACGCCGGTGGCCCGATAGGCGCCGTCGGAGATTCCCGTCACCCCGACGCGGCACTTGACGCAGTTCCCTGCACCGTCGGTCTCGACCACCGCCGCGACGCCGCAGACGGCGTATCCCGACGCGGGATGCGGAACCTTCAGATAGGCGCCTCCGGAATTGGCTCCGAGGCCGGCGACCCGCACTTCAACCAGCAACTCGTCCTGTTGCAGCGCCGTCGCGAAGAAGCCGTGGAAGAACTGGTCGGCGGGAATGGTCCGCCGCCCTCCCGGACCCTGGGCCACGAGCTGCGCCTCCAACGCCAGAGCCGGAGCCGGCTGATCGGCCGCCGGATCGGCATGGGCCAGGCTGCCGCCCAAGGTGCCCATGTTCCGGACCTGGACGTCTCCGATCTGTCCCGCGGCCTCCGCCAGGGGAGCCGCCTTCTGCTGCAAGCTGCCGGAGGACTCCACCTCCGCATGAGTAGTGAGAGCTCCGATGGCCAGATCGCCGTTCTCCTCCCGGACGTAGCTCAAGCTGGACTTGAGCTTCCTCAGATCCACCAGGTGCCCGGACGAGGCCAGGCGCAGCTTCATCATGGGGATCAAGCTGTGCCCTCCCGCCAGCAGCTTGGCGTCGGAGCCATGCCGGCTCAGAAGGTCGAGGGCCTCCTCGATGGTATCGGGAGCGTGGTACTCGAATTCACCTGGAAACATGCTCTACCTCCCTATGCCTGCTGAATGGCCTGCCACACGCGCTGGGGCGTGAAAGGCATCTCCACATGATCGATTCCGAATGGAGCAAGCGCGTCGGCGACCGCGTTGCACACGGCGGCGGTGCTGCCGATGCTGCCGGCTTCTCCGATCCCCTTGAGCCCCAACGGATTGACGGGCGACGGCGTGACCGTCCGGTCCAGCTCGAAGCTGGGCATCTGGCCCGGCTTGGGCACCGCGTAGTCCATCATGGTCCCGGTCAGGAGCTGGCCCGAATCGTCGTACTGGGCGTGTTCGTACATCGCCTGGGCCACTCCGAAAGCGATGCCACCGTGGATCTGGCCGTCTACGATCAAGGGATTGATCACCTCTCCGCAGTCGTCCACCGCTACGTACCGGACGATGTCGGTCTGGCCGGTCTCGGCGTCCACCTCGACGATGCAGGCATGCGCTCCGAAGGGAAACACGAAATTGCTGGGATCGTAGAAGGACTGCGCCTCCAGTCCCGGCTCCAAGCCCTCGGGCAGGTTCCAGGCCAGGTAGGCCTGCAGAGCCACGTCCTGGAAGCTCATCCCCTGGTCGGTCCCCTTCACCTGAAAGCGGCCGTCCTCGAACTCCAGGTCTTCCTCCCGGGCTTCCAACTGATGAGCGGCGATCTTCTGAGCCTTCTCCACCACCTTGTTGGCGGCCTTGAAGGCGGCGATCCCGCCCACGGCCGTGGCGCGGCTGCCGTAGGTCCCCATTCCCATGGGAACCAGGTCCGTGTCACCGTGAACCAGCTCGACGTCGTCGATGTCCACTCCCAGCACGTCTCCCACCACCTGGGCGAAGGTCGTCTCCTCCCCCTGGCCGTGCGGGTTGGCGCCGGTCATGACGGTGACCTTGCCGGTGGGATGCACGCGAACCACCGAGGACTCCCAGAGGCCCCCCTGAAATCCGGTGCTTCCCACGATGGCGCTGGGTCCCAGACCGCAGATCTCCACGTAGGTGGAGAGTCCGATCCCGAGGTAACGGCCCTGCTCACGCGCGGCCGCCTGCTCGCTTCGAAAAGCGTCGTAGTCGACCATTTCCAGCAGCCGGTCCAGGGCCGCGTCGTAGTCCCCGCTGTCGTAGATGACCCCGGGCGCCACCGCATGCGGAAACTTGTCCTTGGTGATGAAGTTCCGCCGGCGGATTTCCACCGGATCCAGGTCCAACCGCTGCGCGATCAAATCCACGATCCGCTCCAGCAGGTAGGTGGCCTCGGGCCGGCCCGCGCCGCGGCAGGCGTCCACGGGCGTGGTGTGAGTGAAGACTCCCACCACTTCCAGCCCCACGGCCGGAACGTCATAGACTCCGGAGAGCATCAAGCCATACAACCAGGTCGGGACCCCGGGAGCCGCGGTGGAGACGTAGGCCCCCATGTTGGCCCAGGTCTTGAACCTCAAGCCCGTGATCTTCCCGTCGTTGGTGTAGGCCGCCTCCACGTCGGTCACGTGGTCGCGTCCGTGGGTGGTGCACTGGAAGTTCTCCCGGCGGGTCTCCACCCACTTCACCGGACGGCCGGTCTGCATGGCGCAGAAGGCCATGACCGCCTCGTCGGCGTAAACGGCGATCTTGCTGCCGAAGCCGCCTCCGATCTCGGGAGTCACGATCCTGACCTTGTGCTCGGGAACCCCCAGCACGATGGAAAGCAACAGCCGGTGGATATGGGGATTCTGGCTGGTCATCCGCAGCGTCAGCTCGCCGGAGGCGGCGTTGTACTGGGCCACGCATCCCCGTGGCTCAATGGCGCTGGGAATGATGCGGTGATTGGTGGTCCGGAACTTGAGAACGTCGTCGGCGTCCGCAAACGCCTGGTCCAGATCGCCGCCGCTGATGGTATCGAAGAGGAAACACCGGTTGCCGGGGGCATCGTCGTGAACCTGGGGAGCGCCCTCCTCAACCGCCTTCACCTGATCCGCCACCGCATCCAGGATCTCGTAGTCGACCTGGACCAACTGGGCGGCGTCCTCGGCCTGGTAACGGTCCTCGGCCAAAACGACGGCCACGCCGTCACCGACGTAACGGACCTTGTCCCGCGCCAACGCGGGATGGTCGACGGTCTTCAGATCGCTGTCGGGAATGAGCCAGGCCGTGGGGATGCCCGCCACTCCCTCCAAATCCTTTCCGGTGAAGACGGCCACGACTCCCGGGGCCGACCTCGCCGCTTCCACGTCGACGGACCTGATGTTGGCGTGGGCGTGGGGACTGCGGACGATGGCCGCATGGACCAGGCCCGTAAGCTGGAGGTCGTCGGTGTACTGGCTGCCTCCGGTGAGCAACCGCCGATCCTCGCGGCGCTTGACTGGTGTACCGAAAAATTTGGTCGCCATCCTTCCTCCTTCCTAGCTTGCCGCTTCCCGCAATTTGCCGGCCGCATTCTGGACGGCGTTGACGATGTGCTGATACCCGGTGCAACGGCAGATGTTCCCTTCCAGCGCGTGCCGGATCTCGGCGTCACCGGGGTCCGCATTCTCCTCCAGGAGCTGGACCGTGGCCATCAGGAAGCCGGGGGTGCAGAATCCGCACTGAAGTCCGTGCTCTTCCCAGAATCCCTCCTGGACCGCATGCAGGTCGCCGTTCGTAGCCAACCCTTCGACCGTGGTGATCTCGGCGCCGTCGGCCTGAACCGCCAGCAGCGTGCAGGACTTCACGGCCAGACCGCCCAGCAGAACGGTACACGCTCCGCAACTGGAGGTGTCACAACCGACGTGAGTCCCGGTCAGACCCAAAACGTCCCGAAGGAAGTGAACCAGGAGCAATCGCGGCTCCACCTCCCTTCGATGGGTCGACCCATTGACTCGAACCTCAATGGACACTTGTGCCATCTTCTACCTCCTTGGATGGTAGTTCGAAACCAGGGATGGTTTGCGACGATTCACTCGCGCCCCTCCCGTTGAAGATTTTCGAAAAATTCCGCCGCCAGCTTCCGGGCCATTCCGGAAAAGAGACGGCTGCCGACGGCCGCCAGGGTCCCGGCCACCAGGGCATTCCCCTGGTAGTGGACCACCGTCTCCTGGCCGTCCTCTTCCAGCCTCAGCTTTCCCTCGGCCCGGATTCCGCCCACGGTGCCGTTTCCCTGGACCCGCAGGGTCAGGTCCGAAGGCTCCTTCTTGTCGCGAACTTCCACGTTTCCGCCGAAGACGCCGCGAATCGGACCCAGGGCCAACTCCAACTCCGCTCTGAAACGGTCTTCCCCGTCCGGCACCAGAGTCTTGACGCCGGGAGTGGCCCGGGCCAACACCTGGGGATCGTTCAATAGCTGCCAGACTCGGAGACGGGATAAGGCCAGTCGGTGGGTTCCCGATAGCTGCATCAAGGGCCTCGAACAAC
Organism: Acidobacteriota bacterium; assembly: GCA_028874215.1. Taxonomy (NCBI): domain Bacteria; kingdom Pseudomonadati; phylum Acidobacteriota; species Acidobacteriota bacterium. The sequence continues at coordinate 12,933 of JAPPLF010000050.1, read as the reverse complement.
GGTGACCAGAGGCGCCAACTCAGGGCGCCCCCTATTCTTCAACCGCCTGCGAAGACTGTCAATCACTTTTCGTGGAAACCACGGGAAATTTGGGAGCGGCGGTTTCCTAACCGCCGATTCTTGGACGTCGGCAAACGAGGGGGAACCGGGCGATTGGAAATCGCCCTTCCTTAGTCGGGAAACAAATCCAGGAAACCGGGACGTCGAGGCAGGCATGCTATGATTCATGAGTGCGGTTTGGTCCCGGGTACCATGTGACGATCGGTCCCACCATGACCCCCATGGTCAAGTACCTGGTCATCGGCTGCGGACTCGTCTTTCTCTACCAGTGGGCCGCCGGTCCGAGCCTCTTGCACATCTTCGGGCTGATTCCCATAGCGGTCCTGGCAAATCTCTACATCTGGCAACTGGGAACGTACCTCTTTCTCCACGCCGACTTCTGGCACCTGTTCTGGAACATGTTCACGCTCTGGATGTTCGGGCGCGAGCTGGAACGGTACTGGGGCAGCCGGCAGTTCCTGCGCTTCTTCCTGATCACCGGAATCGGAGCAGGCCTGCTGTCGGTCGTGGCGGACCCGTGGGGAACGGTCCCCACCATCGGAGCCAGCGGGTCGGTCTACGGGATCCTGATGGCCTACGGCATGATGTTTCCCAATCGCCGGATCTATCTCTACTTCCTTTTGCCGGTCAAGGTGAAGTACTTCGTGGCCGGCATAGGACTCATCGCCTTCCTGTCGGCCCTCGGTTCGCCTGGCAGCACCATCGCCCACGTCGCCCACCTGGGCGGCATGATCTTCGCCTTTCTCTACCTGAAGCGCTGGCTCTCGCTCGGAGCCGTACGCCAGGCATACCATCGGTGGCGGCTGAAACGCATACGCAGCCGATTCCGGGTGATGGACGAGGAGAGGCGGAACCGGAAAGACGATTACTGGATCCAGTGACGGAGTGCGCCGCGAGTCCTGTTTTCATCCCTCCCACGCCGGATTACGGCGCAGGGGACACTTCGTGGATCCCCCCGGATCGCGCCGCCAGGAAACCGCCGCCGAAGCCGTTGTGGACGGCCAGGATCTCCGCCAGGATGCTGACGGCGATCTGGTCCGGGCCCTCGGCTCCGATGTCCAGCCCCACCGGGTTGTGAATCCGATCCAAGGCATCCCTGCGGGGGCGAAAACCCTCGTCGGTCAGCTCGTCCATGAGCTTCTGGAACCGCGGTCGAGGTCCCAACACACCCACGTAGAGAGCCCCGCTCTCCAAGGCGTAGCGGATCCCGGCGCCGTCCCGGTCCAACTGGTGGTTCATGATCAGGGCGTAGCTGCCGGCGGGCATCGCCACCTTCTCCGGGAATTCCGTGGGATGGGAGATGGTGGTCCGCGCACCCGGGAAGCGCTCCGGCCGGTTCAAGGAGGGCCGGGGATCGACGACGTTCACGGAAAAGCCCAGACTCAGCGCCAACCGGACCACCGGCACCGCGTCCATGCCGGCCCCGAAGACGACCAGCTCCAAGGGGGGGCGATTGACGTCCAGAAAGACTCGGGTATTTCCCGAGGCGTAGACCCGGGACTGGGGGAGCGGCCGCCCCAGGATCCTGCGGGCTGCCGGGAGCACTTCCCGGCCCAACGCTTCCTCGGCCAGGGGACCCGCCGGCGGCTCTCCGGGAGCCAAAAGAAGCCAACGCCCCAGGGACCCGGGTTCCGGGTCCGGATCGCAGATGACGGCCCGAACCGCCCTTTCGCCGTTGCTCAGGGCGCTCAGCCAACGTTTCCAGACCGGATCCCGTCCGATGGGCTCCAACAGGACCCGAACCACTCCTCCGCAACCTAAACGCAGTCCCCAGATGGCGTCCTCGGTGAGGTCGAACACCTCCGTCGCGGCTTGTCCCGTCTTGAAGACCCGGCTTGCCGCCCGGGCGACTTCCGGTTCGAGGCATCCTCCCGAGATCATGCCCCGGAAGTCGCCGTCGGAGCCGATGACGAGCTTGGCCCCCTGCCGGCGGTACGCCGAGCCGGTGATCTCGATGACGGTCGCCAGGACGGCGCCGCGGCCGCTTTCCAGGATTTCCTCGATGGCTCCGGCCAGTTCGGCAGACTCTCTCACGGTGGGCACAGTCTACCGGAGAGACGTTCGTAGGGGCACCCCTGGCGGGTACCCTCTTCGGCTCGCCTCCCCTCCCGCAGGAGCGGCGATTTCCAATCGCCGAACCCCTGACTAACAAACTTGGCGACGAAGACTGGGCGATTGGAAATCGCCCCTCCTTAGAGTCCGGCGGCTTGTCGCAGGGCGTCGGCCCGGTCGGTCCGTTCCCAGGCGAAGCCCTCCTCCTCCCGGCCGAAGTGCCCGAAGGCGGCCGTCCGCCGGAAGATGGGACGCCTGAGCTGCAGGGTCTCGATGATGTCCCTGGGGGTCAGACGGAAGTGCTCCTGAACCAGGTTTCCGATGGTCTCCTCGGCCACGGATTCGGTCCCTTCCGCGTCCACGGCGACGGAAACCGGTTCGGCCACGCCGATGGCATAGGCCAGTTGAACCTTCAAGCGTTGGGCAAGTCCCGCGGCGACACAATTCTTGGCGATGTAACGGGCCATGTAGGAGGCGGAACGGTCGACCTTGGACGGGTCCTTCCCCGAGAAAGCGCCCCCTCCGTGCCCTCCCATGCCACCGTAGGTGTCGACGATGATCTTCCGGCCCGTCACGCCGCAGTCACCCTGGGGACCGCCCGTCACGAACCGCCCCGTCGGATTGATGTGGATGGTCGTTCCGCCGTCCATGAGTCCGGCAGGGACAACTGAGCAGATGACGTGTTCCCGTATGCCGTCGCACAGATCCCCGTAGGAGACGTCGGGGCTGTGCTGCGTCGAGACCACGACGGTGTCGACACGGACCGGTTCCGTCCCGTCGTATTCCACCGTCACCTGCGACTTTCCGTCGGGACGCAGCCAGTCCAGCGTTCCCTGACGCCGGGACTCGGACAGACGGCGGGTGAGGGCGTGGGCCAGCATGATGGGCAGCGGCATCAACTGAGGGGTCTCGGTGCAGGCGTAGCCAAACATCAGACCCTGGTCGCCGGCTCCCCCGGTGTCCACTCCCAAGGCGATATCGGGCGACTGCCGGTCCACGGAGCAGATCACACCGCAGGTCTCGCAGTCGAACCCGTACTTGGCGCGCGTATATCCCACGTCCCGGATGACTTCCCGAGCGATCTTGGGATAGTCCAGAGAGCCTGTGGTCGTGATCTCTCCGGCGATGACCACCAGGCCGGTCGTCACCAGGGTCTCGCAGGCCACGCGTCCCTGAGGGTCTACCGTCAGGACCGCGTCGAGAACGCCATCGGAAATCTGGTCCGCGATCTTGTCCGGATGCCCTTCGGTGACCGATTCCGAGCTAAACAGGTGTCGACTCTTTGGCGCCATGCACTCGTCCTTTGTTTTGGGAATTTCTCAGGTGACCGCCGGAGATGGCAATAACTAGCACAGGGGCCCGCAGAGTGTCAACGCGGACGGAGCGCCGGGTCAGCCCGCCAGACTCGCGGGAAGGAAAGATGCAAATCGCTTTCTAGGCGATGATTGTGTCGAGAACCTTTCCACCGATATCGGTGAGCCTTCTGAAGCGGCCGTCATGGAGGTAGGTCAGCCGTTCGTCATGAAGACCGAGGAGATTCAAGATGGTCGCGTGGACGTCGCGCATGTGAATGGGTTGGCCGATTTGGCCGATGCCGAAATCATCCGTCTCGCCGACTCGTGAACCGCCCTTGACGTCTCCGCCGGCCAGCCACATGCACAGTCCATACTGATTATGGTCCCGGCCGGGCTTGTCGCCGTACAGATCGTTGATGAAAGAGGTGCGCCCCATTTCAGACGCCCAGACGACAAGCGTCTCTTCCAGCAGTCCCTCCCTCTTCAGGTCCTTGAGCAGCGCGGCGACGGGTTGATCCACCTCGATACAGTGCCGTGGAAGCCGGCCCTTGATATTGCCGTGGTCGTCCCAACTGCTCTTGCCGTTCTCGACTCCGTGAACCACGAGACTGTAGCGGACTCCCTTTTGCACCAGGCGCTTGGCCAGCAGGCATTGACGTCCGAATGCCTCCGTAAGCGGATTGTCAAGGCCGTACATCTTCTTGGTTACTTCCGATTCCTTGGACAGATCCACAACTTCCGGGGCTTCGGCCTGCATGCGGAAAGCCAGTTCATAGGCGTTGATGCGGGCCTCCAGCTCCGCGGCGGCCGGCCGGCCGGCCTGATGCCGGCGGTTGAGCCACGTCAACAGGTCGAACTCTTCACGCTGCTGTCTTCGACTGATCCTTACCGGCGGTTTCAGGTCGAGAATGGGTGTGCCGACGGAGCGAAAGAGGGTCCCTTGATATGAAGCGGGCAAGTATCCGCTTCCGCGCACGGCCGCGCCGTTGATGGGAGCTCCCCTCGGGTCCTGAATGACGACGTAGCCGGGAAGATTCTGATTGGAGCTCCCCAACCCGTAGGTGATCCAGGCGCCGACTGAAGGGTCGCCCGGAAACTGCGAGCCGGTGTTCACATGGAGCGTGGCCGGTCCGTGATTGTTGTTATCCACCTCGATGCCGAAAATGAATGCCAGGTCGTCGACACATTCGCTGAGGTGCGGAAACAGGGTGGAAATATGGTGTCCCGACTTACCGGCCCTCTTGAATTCCCAGGGGCTGGGAATGACCTGGTGGGGCGTATTCAGAAATCCGTCGATTTCACCGCTGAAGCCGGTCATTTTGGGAACCCGCCGTCCCGCGTATTCCTTCAGTGCCGGCTTGTAGTCGAAGGTGTCCATCTGGCTCACGCCTCCGGACATGAAGAGGAAAATGCAGTGCTTTGCCTTGCGGGGAAAGTGCGGTGCACGGGCGGCGAGCGGACTTTGCAGCGTCGGTGACGCACCCAACCGCTCGGCGAGAATCCCGGCCAGGGCGAGGGCTCCGATCCCGTTGTAGGAACGGGACAGGAATTCCCGGCGAGAGTGGGCATTGGGACCGAAACCGGAACACTGGCCACTCCATTGATTCGCGGAAAACTGCGGAACTTCTGCTCTTTTCTTCACGACGTACTCCTAGTCGACATAGAGTAACTCGTTACTGTTCAAGAGAACCCGGCACAGGGCCACCAAGGCCTCCCGGCCGGATTCCCGGGTGCTGACGAATCTTTGAGCCTCGTTGAGTTCATCCGGGTCCGGATTGCGTCCGAACGCCAGTTGGAACGCTCTCCGGACATGTCCGCCGTTTTCAGCGCTGCTCTCTCTGGCAATTCGTTCGGCGATGGCTTCGGCTTCCGTATTCACGAAACCACTATCGTACATGGTCAGAGCCTGCAACGGGGTGACCGACGTTTCCCGGCGTTCGCACGGAAGCGTCAGGGGAGGCGAGTCGAAAACTTCCAGGAAAGGCAGCGGCTGTGAGCGTCGCTGGTAAACGTAAACGCTCCGTTTCCATGCATCAGCCCCGTGGGATGTGTCCCAGCGGGCCGCCCCGCGGGTTTCGGCCGAAAGCTGCTGGGCCAACCCGTCCGGCAGCGGCGGAAAGACCGGCGGGCCGCCTCTTTCTCCATTCAGGTGTCCGCTCACCTCCAATATCGTGTCTCGAAGGACTTCGGCTTCCAGTCGGCGCCGGTCAAAACGCCATAGCAACCTGTTTTCGGGGTCGATTTCTTCAGCCATCAGGTTACCCCGCAAGGATGACTGACGGAAGGTGCTCGAAGTCAGGATCAACCTTTGGATGGCCTTGATGCTCCATTTTTCCTCGACGAAACGAAGGGCCAGCCAATCCAGCAACTCGGGATGAGTCGGAAGCCTGCCGTTCATCCCAAAGTTGCTTGCCGTTTCCACTATGCCGCGGCCGAAGTTGAACTGCCAGAGACGGTTGACCATGACGCGCGCCGTCAGCGGATTCTCCGAACTGGCGATCCAGCTCGCCAGAGCCATGCGGCGGCCCCGGCTCGGATGTTTCTTGTAACGATCGATTTCAATGGTTGCGGGTTCGGAGTGACCCGTGACGGCACTGGGAAATCCCGGCTCGACCGGTTCTCCCGGTTGGTCATGCTGTCCCCGGTTGAGGACGTAGATGGTGGGAACGCTGGGTGCGTACGGGGGGCCGTCGAAGTTGGTCAGGGACATGGCCATCGGCTCAAGCCGCTCGACAGCCCTTTCGAGAGCCAGGATATCGGAGGTGTACCGATTGAACTTTTCCTTCTCCGCCGGCGAGAACAACTCCTCCTGCTTCTCAAACCCAACCGTATTGTCCGCTTCGTTGTTGATGGCTTTCTTCAGATCGCGGAGCGTCACGACGGGCTCACGGCCCGGCTGGTCTTCCAGTTTCGAAGATTCACGGAGCTTGACGGCTTTCAGCCGTTCCAAAAGGGGCTGATTGAAGCTTTCCGATTGCGCCTTCAAATCCTTCAGCCGGTTTTCGTGCTGAGCCCGGCGCGCGTCGAATCGCGCCTTGTCTCCGGGGCGGTAAAACTCGGCGGGAAGCGGTCCGCCGACCTCGATCTTGGCCCTCGGAATCCTGACCGCCGCGAAGAAGGCCTTCATCCGGTAGAAGTCCCGGGCCGGGATCGGGTCGTACTTGTGGTCGTGACATTTGGCGCAACCCATGGTCAGACCCAGGAAGACGGTGCTGACGGTGGTCGCCATTTCGCTCAGCAACAGGTCGCGGGATTCCTCTCCGCGCGGCTCCGTAAAAGGGGCCAGTCGAAGAAAGGTGAGTGCGACCGCCTGCTCCGGTTCTGCCGGCGGCGGATAACCCGCCGCGGAAGTGACTTTGAAGAACTCGTCGCCCGCGATCTGTTCCTTGACGAACCGGTCGTAAGGTTTGTCATGGTTGAAAGCGTCGATCACGTAGTCCCGGTAACGCCAGGCATGCGGAAAATCCCGATCCCCTTCGTAGCCGTTGGTGTCCGCATAGCGAGCCAGGTCCAGCCAGTGACGGGCCCAGCGTTCACCGTAGCGCGGATCGGCCAGCAGACGGTCGACCAGATCCTCGTAGGCGGTGGGAGAGGGATCAGCGACAAACTTTTCGACCTCTTCGTACGGAGGCGGCAGTCCGATCAGGTTGAAATAGAGTCGGCGAATGAGAACACTGCGTTGGGCCTCGGGTGAGGGAGACAACTCCTTGTTCTCGAGCCTCTTGAGAATGAAGTGGTCGATCTCGTTCCTCGCCCAGTCTCTCGCCTGGACGGCCGGGATCGTGGGTCGGACGGGCTTCTTGAAGGCCCAGAAGTCGCGCCCGTGACCGGCTTCACTGTCCGGCTTCAGTTCCCGGATCCAGGCTTCAATCGCCGCAATGTCACTCTCGGGCAGCGACACCGACGAGTCGAAGGGCATCCGCGGTGTCAGTCGGCCCCGCAGGAGGTGGACGAGCGGGCTGTCCTCGGGCCGGCCCGGTTCGACGGCGGCTCCATGCCGGGCGCCTCCCTGCAGAATCGACTCCAGGCTCTCGATGGAGAAGCCGCTCATTCTGGTCGATTCGTCATGGCAGGAAAGACACTTGGACTCCAGGATTTCCCGAACTGCTGCGGGAGGTTCGTGACCGGGAGGTGACGCGCCCAAGAGGACGCCAAGCCCCATCAGAAAGGCCAGGTTTGCTGCGAGCACCCTGAAAAGGATCAACTCAATTCACTCTCTGGAGTATTGTCTGCCACGGTACGGTGATTTCGCCTAAAGTACAGTCGATACAGAGGTTATGTCAAGCCGCACGGGCATCATGGAAGTGGGCTCTGACTTGCGGCCCACCCCCCGGCCGCTCACTTGACTACCTGCTGCATGATCGTACCGGACTACCGGGACTATAATTGGCCGCAGACCCTTCATCCACAAGGCTGCATCCCGGACTGGAAACAGTCTTACGGAGTTCTATTCATGAGGAGCCACGAAAATGCTGAGACGTAAATTCATCGAACTCGGGGTCGGGTCGGGACTGGCGGGCGCTGCCACAAGCGGGCGGATCTCCCTTGGGAGTCCCAAAACCGCGAGAGGCCGGAAAGTCGAATCTCCGCCGGTTCTGAGTTCCTACACCGCTGAGGATCATCGGCGGCGACTGAAAAACATCGCCCGCTGCGAGGCAGCCATCCCGAAATACGCTCGAAGGCACCTCATCACCGACTACATTCCGGGTCAGGCAGTCTACAACCTGGGCGAATACCCCTGCCGAAAACCCTGGGATCCGGACGAGTATGACGAGCGCCAATTGGACGAGCTTTGGAACAACGGCATTCGACTCGTCCAGGTCATGGAGGATTGGAACGATTTGCTCCGGCTTTTCGGCGGTGACAAATATACGTCCGTCAATCCGGCCGGCCTCAGGAGATTCATCGACATGGTCCACCAGAGGGGCATGAAAATCCTCCTCTACACTTCGACGGGCCACTTCCAGATCACGGACCCTGAATACAATCCTGAGTGGGCTCGGCCCGGATTCTCGACCAAGGCGGCTCACTGGCAGTTGGTGCATTGCTCCGCGGCCAGCGCCGGCTGGCGGGCCTACGTTCTCCCGCGGACTCTGGGGCTCATGGACGAGTATGAGATCGATGGCCTTTACAACGACGCCGGTTCCAGGCGTTTGCACCGCGACCCGGAACTCGCCACAAGCGATGAGGTGCTGGCCTTCGAGGAAAGCCCGGAAGTTGACGGAGCCTTGGGCGACATGCTCTCCCTGATCTACTACGAGGTCAAACGGCGAGGCGGCATCTACAAGATTCATCTGCATGATTCCCAGCACCCGAGTACGTCGGAACAACTCTGGGACTATCTGTGGGTGGGAGAGGGCCTATCGAATGCGGACCGGCTGCGGGAGGAAACCAAGAGGCATGATCCATATCTGGTCCCTATTTTCGACTGGCGCGATGGAAAACTGGAAAGCGACGAGGAGATGTTCCTGCACACCGTTCCATTTATGCAGTTTCCAGGGCTTCTGGCGGGCCGGCCCTTCACGGGCGAGAGGTCCGTCATTCCGGGCGTTGACTACCAGCCGCACCGCCTGCTTGACAATTGGCGGGAGAGATGGCGCTTCCACCAGGCAAACCCCGACGGACCCTACAGTTACGGTCCCTGGGACGCCTTTCCCGGCAGACCCAGCATCCGAACTTCCCACGCGCAGTGGCTCAAGTGGTATTACCCTCTGGTCGAACCGGGCACATACGCCTACCTGGAGATCGAAAACAGCCCATTGCTGGCCAAGCGGCCGGCCGGTGACTTTGTGGCGTCCGTGTTCGTGAATCTCGAAACCCACCTGGTGCTGGCGAACTACGCGAGAACATCGGCGCAAGTTGAAACGGCCGATTCCTATTTTTCCGTTGCCGACGATTCGGCGCCGCCCGGGAAGAGGTTCGTACTGCCGCCGCGCTCCCTGATCATACTTCGACAAGCGGCGTGACTAATCCCGCTTCGGGGCCGGGCATTGCCCCGCCCTACATTTGAAGAAGTCTCTCGACCTCCCGTTTCATCTTGGGGGTCTCGGCCATGACGTCTACGCCGCATGCCGTCGTTTCATCGCAATCGACGTATTCGACCGCGACGACTCCGTTGTAGGCGGAAGACTTCAGCAATTCGAATATCCTCCCGAAGTCGATCGTCCCCTCTTCGACCGTCTCGACCCGTTTGCCCGGAGCTGCCTGGCGAATGTGGAAGTTTCTGGCGTAGGCATGCAACGGCTCGACTTCGGCTTGGGAATGCCCGGGGTCGACAAAGTGCGAATAGTCCAGAGTGAGCCCGAGCCCAGGCACTTCCCGGCAGATCCGGAGAGCGTCCTGAGGATCTTCAACCACCGACGGCTCGCAAGCTTCGATATTGAGATCCAGCCCGGCGTCATTGGCGATTCCCACCAATGCCCTCAACTCCTTCGCAGACAACTGGAAGGACTGCTGCCGGCCCAGTTCAGCGTGTACTACTCCCGGAATCAACATGATGCTTCTACACCCGACTTTGCTGGCAAACCGGACCAGGCCCGGGAAAAGACGCCGTGTCCTGGCCCGGATCTCGGGGTCGGGATGATTGACCGTATCTCCAAAGTCCAGGACGAAGCATTCGTTCAGTTCAAATCCCCACGGTTCCAATGCGCGCAATACCTGATCGGCAGAGCCATCCGGGTCGCCGGCAGCCACGAGGGGATCGACTTGGGCATTCTCGTTGCTGCAGACGCCCAAATCGATGGTCTGGAATCCAAAGTCGGCAAGTACGGAAGCGGCCTCTTCCAGACTGCGGGGACCAAAAGCAAATGTGCAGCCGCCAATTCTCATATCGGCGCTTTCACTATAGAACCCATGCAATCGACCATCACTCGACGTGAAACACCTCGGTCAGAATGGGAAACATCTCGCCTTCGCGGCAGGCCGGATGCCTTTCCATGATGGGCTCCATTTTTTCGGCCCATTTTTCATAAAGTGGGTGGGTGACCAAGGCTTCCAGCGATCGCTCGAAATCCTCAACTTCCACGTAGACAAAGAGGTCGAGCCCCCGCTTGAAGATCGAATAGTTGTGAAAACCCACGTCCTGCAGGTGTTGGATCAGGTCCGGCCAGACATTCCGGTGGGCCTCCACGTACTCTTCCTCCATCCCCTCTCGAATCCTCAACATGTAGGCGACTCTCATCATCCCTTAACCTCGTACCCCGCGCCGCCCGTCACCCCAGATCATTCGACGGTGTTGAAGAATAGCAGGCTGCTTGCTATGAAGACAGAAGCAGTGAAGAGAACGCACTTGGTGACTTTTTTCGTAGGTTAGAGCAATCCGATAACTATCGCAGAAGCTTCCCCACCGGCCCGGGCCGGCGGACGCCCGGCAGAAAAAAGGAAAGGAGCGGCGGTTTCCTAACCGCCGAACTCCAGTGTGACAAACTTGGCGACGAAGACCGGGCGATTGGAAATCGCCCCTCCTTTTTCTTCGAAGCGATAGGAGTCAAGAATGATACCCAACAAATCTCGAAGAACTTTTCTCAAAACCGTGGCGGCATCCACATACGTGGCCGGCGTGAGCGGCCTGAGCCTGCAGGCCAACGCGGCACAGGAAAAGACGATTCAAGGGTTCGACGATACGGATACCACGCTCCGGAATGATGCGGTGTGGCGGCCCGTGTCCGAACGAAAGATACGCGTCGGCATCGCCGGCTATGGAGTCTGCAAGTTCGGGGCGCATTTCGGTTTCCAGGACCATCCCAACGTAGAGGTGGCGGCGGTCACCGACTTGATCCCCGAACGATGCCAAGGCTTGGCGAAGGCATGCCGCTGTGAAAGGACCTACCCGAGCCTTGAGGAGATGGTGAAAGACGATTCCCTGGAAGCGATTTTCGTCGCCACCGACGCGCCCAGCCATGCACAACACTGCATCGATGCTCTTGAGCACGGGAAGCATGTCTGTACCGCGGTACCCGCCGTGTTCGGGTCGCTCGAAGAGGCCGACCGTGTCTTCGAGGCGGTGAAGAGATCCGGACTCAAGTACATGATGTTTGAGACGTCGGCCTTTCACGGCGAGTGCTATGCCATGCGTGCCCTCTATAATGCGGGCGAGTTTGGAAAGATGGTCTATTCGGAGGGCGAGTACTATCACTATATGGCCACGCCCATCGACTCCTACAAGGGATGGCGTGTCGGCCTGCCGCCCCAGTTTTACCCGACTCACTCCAACGCCTACTACACGTGCGTGACCGGAGGAAGCTTTACGGAAGTGTCGTGCATGGGCATTCCCAGTGCCATCCCGCACCTTCAGAAAGAGAACAATGCATTCGGGAACCCCTTCGGCACTGAAATCGCCCTGATGCGCACCAGCGAAGGAGGTATGGCCCGTATGGCCGTAAGTTGGGACACCCCCGGCAACGGGGGCGAAATGGGCCGCGTCCGCGGAGAAAAAGGTTCGATGGATGGCATAGCCATCTCCCCGGAGCGGAAGGTGGCTGGCCTGAACCTGGCGAAACCGCCGCTACCGCCGTCCGTCGACCCCGGCGGCCACGGTGGTTCCCATGGCTATCTTATGAACGAGTTCGTCACGGCGATCCTCCAGGACCGCACCCCGCTGGTGAACGTCGCCTGGGCGCTCAACATGTCGGTGGCGGGGGTGGTCTCCCACCAGTCCGCGCTCAAAGATGGTGAGTTGCTCAAGATCCCCCAATACACAGTCTGAGTCCCCTGCTCCAAACCTTCAGCATCACCGACCATTCCACCCGGATTGCTCATGGGACATGTTGATGAGAGCTTCCGCCTGAGCCGATGGCGAGTCGAGGAGACCATCCGCTCCATCAAAGGGAGTAACTCATGAGCACCGTTGACGTGCTGATCTTCTTCTCCTATTTCGTCGGCGTCGTGATATTCGCCACCACCATTGCCGCCCGCAGTAAGACCAAGTCAGCATCCGACTACTTTCTGGCCTCGAAAAAGCTGCCCTGGTATGTCGTCGGCGCTTCCTTTATCGCCTCGAACATCTCCACTGAACACTTCATCGGCATGGTGGGCTGGGGGTTTCTGTACGGGATGGCTGTGGCCAATTGGGAGTGGGGTAACGTTGCGACGTTTACGCTTTTGATCTGGGTCTTTCTTCCTTTCTATATGCGGGGCAAAGTGGCGACGATGCCCGAGTTCCTGGAGCGTCGTTTCAACAGCTTTTGCCGTTACATTTATGCCGTGGTCATGATCGTCGGGCTCGTGTTCGCCATGCTGGGTGGGGTTCTTTTCGCAGGGGCCAAAGCGGTCAGCGTCTTCTACCCGGAGCTGCCCGTGCTCTGGGCGATTGTTTTGCTGGCGGTGGTCTCGGGGATATACACGGTCTACGGGGGGCTGCTGGCGGCGGTGTGGGCGGACGTGCTGCAGTACACACTGCTGATGACAGCGGGCATTGTGGTAACGGTGTTCGGTCTCTATCACGTGGGCGGGCTGAATGTTCTGTTTTCAGAGGGGAATTATATCTAATGCTTGACGGGGTTGGGAGCGGTGTGTAGAGTGCGCCGGT
>JAPPLF010000049.1 GCA_028874215.1 Acidobacteriota bacterium | reverse complement strand
CCCGCACCCGGTCATTGCTCCAGTGGTAGATGGGGCGCACCTTCAGGTCCACGGTCTTGTAGCTGCGGAAGGCCTGCTCGACGACGCTCAACCCCTTGTAGGCGCGCACGGTCGCCTCGGCGCCCATCTCCTTGGCCGGCAGGCTGGTGCGGATGACGTAAAGACCGTCCAGGGCCGCCTCGGCGGCGATGGACTCGGTGTTTCTCTCGTAGGTGAAGGACTCCTCCGTGATGTCGAGCTCGAAGTGCTTCGCCATCTTGTACTTTTTCACGACCTTGCCGACGCGTAGCGCAATCCGCTCCCGACCCCGATAAGGACGGCGGTCCCGCCGGGTGGCCGCGACGATTTCATCCAGCAGCTCTTCGGTCTTCGAGAGCATTTCCTGGCGCTTCCGAGTCCGCTGTCGAGCCAGCAGCGGATTGCGGCAGACCATCAATCGCTCATCGGGGTAGGCGTCCGAACGGATCTCGACCAGGTTGATTTCGTCAAACAGAGACAACGGAAAACCATGTCAATTCAATACATGGGTACATTCTACGGAACGAATTTCGAGACAAACCTTTTCAAATCAATGACTTGTAGCGAAAATATGGGTCAAACAGGCTGGAAGTTCACACTAGTTCGGCCTATGTGGACATGATCGAGCTGGAACCCGGCGCGATTTTCCTGGTTTACGATCGTATCCCCGGGGGTTGGAAGGGTGTTCCGCGGGACTCCCCGGAGTGGAATGTAATCTATGCTGTTCGAATCATGGTGAGTCGTGCGGCTCAAGTAGAGTCAGAAGAGACACGTTGATGACCCAGCCTTCTCTGCGACGTCAGCGACGTGCCGACCGTTCACTTAATTTACAATCACTTCTCTCACTTTGATCGCCTTGCGCTGGCGGCCCTGGACGTCCAGATAGCGGAAGTCCGAATACGCGACCAGGAAACGATCCGCACCGGTGATAACGACGTCAGTGTTGCTGCAGCTGATTTTCCCGCTCAAGTCCCACCGATCCTCAGGGGACATCGCCAGCAGCTCCGTCTCGGCTGGCCCGACCAGGGAGTGCGCGCTGCTCCAAGTCCGGCCGCTGTCCGCCGAGGCCCGAACGTGCACCCCGGGTCGGCCGTAGACCACCGCCACCGCTCCGTTTTCCAGACGGCGAAGATGTGGAGTGACACTGAACGCAGCCAACTCGCGCGGCGGCGTCCAGGTGTGCCCGCCATCGGAAGAGCGAGCCGCCGCCAAATGGTTGCTGGCCTTGGGATCGCGACCCAACTGAGTCCGCATGACGCACAATAGGTCGCCATTGGGCATCCGCTCGATCGATTGCTCACCACAGCCGTATCCGAAGGTCGCCAGACCGGCCTGGTCGGCAATGGTCCCGCGGACTCGCCAGCTTCGCCCCCCGTCGCTCGAGGCCAGGCACTGAACCCGAAAAAACGTCCTTTCAAAGCGTGGATCTTGCGTCGAGTGCGCCCATAGAAGACTGCCGTCCGCCAGGGCCAGGACCACCTTGGGCCAGTCCGGCGGCCGGAAAATACTGCCAGCCTGATAATAAGGGCTGACTCTCACCACTCGTGGCAAATCATGCCACTCCCCGGTGGCATCTCTTGCCTGGACCAGGACACTCAAGAGCAGGTCCGAAGGTTCAACGGTACCGTACTCGTTTTGCCAGGGAGCGTCAGGATTGGCACGTGCCGTCAGGGGAAATCGACGGACCCGCTGGGGCAGATCGACGTACCGATAGTAGGAGAAAACCTGGACATTCCAGGCGTCTCGAAAGGTCATGACCGGTTTCAACCCCAACTCGTCAAGGGAGATCTCTTCTCGATTCCGGTGACCGTAGCTGGAGTAATGATAGACGTACTTCTCAGTACCGAAAGCGACCTGCTCTCCGGTCGGCAGGGTCAGGATATCGGGTGAGAAATCGACTTGATTCTCGGGGATCGGCTGCCAGGACCGGCCCTCATTCCGGGAGACGAAAAACTTTGTCGGCTGGTGTACGCCGACTTCCGCATCTTCCCCCACGTTCATCGCCAGATAGATCTGGCCGCCGCGGCCCCGCCACATATCGGGGAATTGGTAAAATCCCCAGCGTTTTTCGCCGGGCGGACTCACGGCCACGATCACCGGCTCACCGAGGGTCACTTCCGGAACGGCGGAAACACTTTCCGATTCCCCTGCGTCATGGGTGCAACTGCCCAAAGCGCACAGGAGAATCAGGACACCCGTTCTTGCCACTTCTTTGTCTTTGCGCATCTGTTCTCGGTTTCCGACACCGGAAACGGTCCGCTCAACTCTTCTTTTCAGTCCTCCCGGAGGGCCGGCAGGCCCAGCCTCAGCCCGGCAATTCGGCAAAGCAGCTTCCCGCTTGTCACACGCCAATAGTGAGACGCATCACGCCGTCACTTCGGCCGTATCCGCGCCCGTCGAGCCTGGATCCTGGCATAGGTTTCATAGTGGGCGAACGGACTGTCCTTGGCCCGGCGCGTCATCCGGGGATAGTTCTCGCGGTTGCCCGGAGAGAAGAAGGGACGCTGGGCCTTGGTGGTCAGTCCCAGCTCCTCGGCCAGCGTCAGACCGGCGCCGGGCGTGCGCAGAAGGGCGTCCTTCTCCTCGGGGGTGGTCAGACGCTGGAAGACACCCTCCTCCTCGTCCGTGATGATGTGGACCACGTCTTCCCTGAGCCATCTTCGGAAATAATCTTCTCGTTCCTCCCGCCGGGCGGCTTCCTCTCCTCCCTGGCTCAGCGTGCGTCCCCAGGACGGGACGGCGGCCAGCCAGAGGACGGACACGGCAGCAACCAGCAGGAAGTTAGAGAGAGGCCTCGTCGCCATTCTTCCTCCCACAAGAAAAGATCCGAGATGTGGGAATCGAGTTGTGGACATCCTACCTCAGTGGGGAGTCCATTTCACCGCGAACCGTCTCACCGTGAACCGTCGTTCGGAAGCGGCGGCGGTTACCCCTCCCGGCTCAGGTCGATTGGATTGGACCAGGCACGACCGTCCTCGCCGTCCCACAGCTCGACCCGGACGTAACATCCCACGACTCGAGGCCGCTCCCAATAGCCCCGATCCAGAAATCGATCGGTCATCTCCGCGATCTTGCCGGGAGTGGCCAGGGCCGAAAGCGGTGCACGGGCCTCCGTCAGGCGGTCACCCGCTGGCGCCACCCGACGGACGCCCAGCCAGGGTGACGAGGCGAACCAGACCGAACGAACGGGCGTGGTCTTCACCCGGATCTCGCCGTCCTCTACCGTGATCTCCTCGATTCGCGGTCCGGTCGTGGAGTAGAAACGGCCCTGCCGGATGGCCTCCAAAATTTCGGCGGAAGTCCGAGTCCGGGCCCAGACCATAATCCAGGCTTCGGCCTGATCACGGAACGGCTGCCGGCCCAGTGGAGCAAAGGTCAGCTCGGGACGGACTCCGCTGTGCCGATCGTCGCTGGCCACGCCCCAGAGCCTGTGCCCCCCGGCCAGCAATTCGTCCCACTGGGCGGTGGAATCGCCACGGCGTCCGTTCCAGTGGTTGGGCGCGTTGAAGATCTCGATTCCCACCAGACCCTTCAATCGGGAAACGGCGGCGGAAGAGATACCACTCAGGGAAGGATGGGAGAGAAAGGGGATTCCACCCTGCTCCAGCACTTCATCGATGACTCGCTGTGGACTTGCCATATGGCTCGCCATCCGCTGAATTCCCAGGGCCAGGACCTCGGCCGGAAAGGTCTCCTGCCACTTGACCCCGATCTCGGCACCCGGCAGGACGAGGATCTCGCGGGATGGGTGCCCGCTGACGTCGGTGACCAGGTTGTGGTCGGTGACGAAGAGGAAATCGTATTCGTGGCGGGTGTACCACGTCGCCAGTTCGTTCAGGCCAAAGAGACCGTCCGAATTGGTGGTGTGATTGTGGACGTTGCCCCGGTACCATTGGCCCGGGCCTTCAAAGAGATGCATCGGCATTTCTCAAAACCACCTGCTTCCAAGTTTCAGGTCAGTCCCCCTCCAGCCTCAACCTGCAGTAACGCGCATGGGTGTCGCCCGACTGCGTGCACCAGAAGCTGACCATCAGCTCATTCGCGGCCAGGCCGATGATCTGGGGAGCCCCGTAGGCGATGACGTCATGACTGCTGGGATATCGGTCGGTCCGGGGCACGCCTAGCGCCTCCTTGCCGTAGGCGTCCCAGACCACCACCGGATCCTGGCTCCAGGTCTCTCCCCCATCCTCGGAGAAGATGAGCTTGATGCCGGGTTGGTCCGTATTTTCCCGGTGGGAATAGACCAGAACCAGCCGGCCCGCGCCCATCTCTACCAGCCCACTGGTCTGCCCCGGGATCTTCGACGCCCGAGGACGGCTCCAGGTCCTTCCCGACGCGTCCAGAGAGGTCACGAAGTGGAGATCGAAGAACTGGGTCATTGCCAGGTTTCCGGTCCAGAGAGAGCCCAGCAGCCGCCCATTGGACAAGCGGATGAAACTCCCATGGGAATAGGAGCGGTCTTCGGCGGTCCCATCGGCCACGTCCACCCAGTCGCCCCAATTCTTGCCGGCGTCGCTGGAGAAAAGGGCGAAGGTCTTGTTCAAGTGAGGGCCGGCATTATCGTAGGACTTCCAAGTCTCGAAGATCTGCATCCAGTTTCCGTCTTCCAGTACGATGGCGGGACCGTCCGCCGCCGGCTCCAGTCCGGAAGGCAGGGGCGGCAAGCTGGCCTGCGGCGGGTCGGACCAGGTCCTGCCCCCGTCGAAGGAGCGGAGATAGAGGGTCTGGCAGTGACTAATGCCGCCAGTTTCCTGGTTGAAATAGAAATGGTCCGGGTCGGAATGCTCCGCTCGATTCACCTTCATCACCAAGCTGCCGTCATGGAGCATCGTGATCTGGGCGCCCCGGTAATTGTAGTGGCTGTCGTCGCGGAAGCGGTCGCGAATGGGACCCTCGTGCTCCCACGTCTCTCCTCCGTCGTTGGACCGGAGCTGGTGAATCATCCCGTCGCGGGAGTACATGGCCTGGCCATATCGGAAGACGCAGATCAATTCCTTCCCTGAGAGCGGCTGCACGCAAGGAGCGTAGGCGATGATGGCCCGATGACCCGGATGGGGATTGCGGTACAGGACGCCTTGATCCAAGATTCTGAGAGCATTCATGATGGTCTTGGTTACCTCATCTTGATCTGGCCGGTACTGGGCGGGGAACCCTTCCCTGGCCCGTCCCGGGTCTGTGAGTATGCGGCCAGGGGATTTTGCATCAACTGTAACCGAGTCGGATGCGAACATCTACGATCTGTACGGGCTCGGCGGGGTCACCCCGAGGGGGAGGTTCGACAGTTACCCGAAGTGTGTTCTTGCCTTTTTTCAAGTTCCGCGGATCGATTTTGAATTCAACCCAGCCCGCGTCGTCTATCCAAACCGCCCCAGAACCACAGATCGCGCGAAGCCACGCCCTCCCTTTGAAACATGTCCTTCAGGGGGTGCGCTGCTTCCGATTGCCTGAGAAGCTCCCTCTCCTTCTCGGGGTCATACAGCTTCGTTTTCCAACGCTGCTCCTCGATGGGCATGAATCGATTCAGCCAAGGGACGACCATTTCCTCCCAGTGGGTACGTGAGATATAGCCAAGCAGGAGTTCGGGATGGGCCAGCTTGAGGGAGGACCAGTATCCGGCTTTCGGAACGTAGCGCGAGCAGTGCACATCGTTCATGCGGATGGAATAAAAAAAACTCCTTCTGGTGCTTGCGCGCGAAGTCGACGACATGCTGGACCGGATTCGGCCCCAACACTTCAATGTATTTTGTCGGGAACTCCCAATCCGGCTCATTGGTGCGCGCGCAGTAGAGGATGGTCTCCACGGACGTGCCCTCCAAGAATCGCAAGGTTCCGTCCCAGAACTGCTCGACCGATTCCAGAGGAATCGGCCATTTTCCACCAGCGTAAGCGATCGACTGAATGTCGCTGCCATCGTTGTTCCAGATGATAGGGCGCCTTTGCAATCTTGCCTTCGTTCTCTCGCGAACGATCTCCGGCTGCAAGAACCGGCTACCTCGTGCGGACGGTAAAGTCGCAGAGGTCCACAGCCCAACTCCCCCGATGCCTTGCAGAAAGACCCTTCGATTTTTCATACTTCCCCCCTTCTTGGATCTTGAGCAAGGGGAAATCAGGAGGACGGTACCGGAAACTGAATTCTGCTATAAATTAAAAAAATGGACAGAGGACGAAATCGATGCCCCGATGTTTGCAAATCTTTTTCATCACCGTCATGACCGCAACCTGGCTGGCTGGCGAGGTGATCTACCGCGAAACCTTTGACCAAGGGAACGGCTCCACGGGACCTCAGCAAGGTTGGACGGTGGGCAAGAATACGGAAATCAATCGAGGTCCTGAGACTTGGCACAAGAACATTTTGGGGTACATGGGTTGGGGAGCTCCCTTGGAATGGACCCCCCAGGGGGGTCGATCAGGAGGCTATGCTACCTCCTCTTCACCCTGGTACTTCGACGATAACCACGGAGAGTTCTTTTGGTTTCATATCGTCCTCCGGGTTCGCCAAACAAAAGATATCGGCATTCAGGGCAAAGATCTCCGTAACGCCCGGGTAGAGCTCTCGCTGAGGGGCCGCGACTTGGCCGTAAACGACTTGAAACTGTATTTTTGGATTCAAGGAGAGGGCGGACGCAGTGGCTACTATACAAAACCCGCCTTGGTGAACTGGGCCCTGACATCCGAGCCTCTGGAGGACGCGCTACGCGATGGTCAATGGAACGACGTGTCCTTTCAGCTCACGACCGACGAAACTCGATGGAGCCAACTGGGTTTGATCAACGGAGGTCTGGCCAGGAAGATCAGGGTGATTCAGAGTCGCACCATGGCGGACGGATTTCTCGAAGGGATCCTCGCCGGCAAGCATTGGAACTTTGGCTTTCTGCTCTGCGGTATCGATCCTCGAGACCTCCCGCAGGGCAAGATCGACATTGATGAATTCAGAATCGTCGCATCCGAGTAAAGGCTATCCAAGTCGCAGTAGTGCCTGAGGCACCGGCCGCGTCGACCAACTGGGCTTCCGGCGACGGTGAGTGCGAATTATGCTTCCGCTATATCCCTCGAGCTTCGGAGATGCGAAAGACATCCACGCCCGTCCGGATGCGGTTCGTTATGGGGTCAACCATTATGCCCAAGGGCCTGGCAAAACCGGAATCCAGAGACGGAGACTCTTCCACAACTTCGACTTCGTGTCCGATCCTGGCCAATCCTTCCCGGCACTCAGGATCCAGTCTCAAGTCGGCAAGGGTGACGGCTTCCGAAGTATCCACGCGAGGAGCGGCGATGGCTTGTTGAAGGCTCATCTGCCGGTCCATGAGGTTCAGCACGATCTGGGTGTTGCAACTGATGATCCGTCTCCCGCCGACAGCGCCCAGGCTGGCGAAGGGTTTTCTCTCTTTGAGCAGCAGGAGCGGCGCCATGTTGTTGAGTCCCCGTTTGAAGCCGGCAATTGAGTTGGCCGATCCCGGAACCGGATTGAAGACCACCATCCCGCTGCTGAAGAGGAGTCCGGTCCCGGATGTGATGACACGGGAGCCAAACCGGCTGACGGCCGTCTGGGTGCAGGAAACCATGTTTCGCTGTCTGTCGATCGCGGAAAAGTGAGTCGTGCACTGGTCGTCCTGCGGAGGGGAAGGAGGAGGATCCTCCAGAATGGGCGTGCCTTCCTGATAGCGCCAGGGCCGGTGCAGAGCCCTGTCGGCAAACCTGACCCAGGGTTGATCCGAAGCCTGCGCAAAAGCCGTTCTTGCGGGATCGATCAGCCGGGCGACGTCCCGGGCATAGTCAGTAGACAAGAGAGCTTTTTCAGGGACCGGTACAAAGTCGGGATCTCCGAGAAAACGGTATCGGTCGGCGAAAGCGTGGCGAGTGGACTCAATCACAAGATGAAGGTATTCGGCGGAATTGTGTCCCAGTTCAGCTAAATCAAAATGCTCGAGAATCTTCAGGGCTTGCAGAGTCGTCGTACACCCGCTGGGTCCGGGCATTCCCAGGATCTCGTGGTTCCGGCACCTGATTGTCACCGGCTCTGTCGCCACGACTTCGTAACGGCCGAAGTCTTCCGCCCTGAGCAGACCGCCATTCTTCTTCATGTCCGCTTCAACGGTGTGCGGCAGTTCTCCGCGATACAGGCCCCTCGCGCCTTGACGGGCAATCAGTCGCAGAACCTGGCCCAGATCGGCTTGTATCACCCGATCCACGCCGCTGACCGGAGGATATCCATCCCGCAGAAAGATCCGCGCGGGAACCCGGTATTTCACGAAATCTCCCATGACTTCGGCAATCTGCTGCGTCGTCAGCCAGTTGGCGACAAACCCCTGCTCCGCGTAATGAATCGCCGGCTCCAGAAGTCGTTGTAGAGGAAGGCTTCCATAGAGCTGGTGCGCTCGACACAGGCCCGCAGTGACGCCGGGGACGCCGATCGCCTCGTAGCCGGAGACATTGGCCCGATTCTCAACCTCGAAAAGCCCGATTACCTCTCGGGTTCGACCGATGACGCGGTACATCTCGGGAGTGGCAGCCGCCGGAGCACGATGGCTGAAATCAAGGGCCAGACTGGCTTGCTGCTCGGCCATGTGGATGAGCATCTGCCCGTGACCGGCAATGGAAGAGGCCCAGGGCTCCACCACGGCCAGACAGAAACCCATGGCAACCGTGGCGTCAACGGCGTTTCCACCTTCAGACAGGATTTGGACCCCCACCTCGGAAGCCAAGGGATGGGAGGTCACAACCGCTCCAAAATCGGATACAACCTCGTCCTTGACGGGTCGCCAGATACTGCGTTTCACCCCAGTTCCCTTTGCCTCGCAAAGTTGACGCGCATCCTGCTTTCTGCTGCGTCAGCTCTTGCAGCCGTGGTCAATAGTCGACACGGCATTCGACCGGGTCCGCGCCACCGCGGACGGCGTAATTCCCAGGTCATAAACGGTCGAGTTCGCGCCCTCGTCGCGTCTTGTTCGGCGAGTGCGCCGCCGGTCTCGGTGCTACGCGGGACTCTCACCACGGGACGATTCACCCTGTCCCTACGAGGACGCCGATTCGCGAGCGTATGCTCTCAATCTCTCCAGATCTGCCTTCAAGCCCTCAATGCCCTGAATGATAAGGCCACCGATCACAATGAACCGGTACCCGGCATCATAGGCCTTTCTGCCGGCCTCGAATCCTCTCAAGGTGATGCCGCTGGCTTTTCCGCAACTCGCGGCCCGGCGGGGAAATTCCTCCAAGAAGCCTTGAATCTCGGGATGCTCCAATTGGCCGATATGACCCAGGGCCGCAGTAATGTCCAAGGGGCCGGCAAAGAGCACGTCGACTCCCTCGACGGCAGCAATTTCCTCCAGGTTGTCGATCGCTTCGCGGCTCTCAATTTGCACGATGACACACGTCTCCTGATTGGCCGCCGGCAGATACTCTTCATAGGAAACGTCCATGAAGAAAGTCCACCAGGGGGAGACGCCGCGTGAGCCTTCGGGAGGATATTTGGCATATTGAACAGCCCGGCGGGCCTCTTCGGCATTGTTGATCTGGGGCAACATCACCCCCGCAGCACCGACGTCGAGAGCCTTCTTTATGAGTTGCGGATCCAGTCCGGCCACCCGCACGATGGGAACACACCCCTTCATCCGGCAAAGCACCGGAATCCATGGGATATCGGTCGCGTCATAGGGTCGATGTTCCGTATCGATCCAGAGAAAGTCGATGCCCGTATCCACAGTCAGTTTGGCAATGAAATCGGACCGGTCGGGGAGTCCTGCTCCCCAGGCAGCCTTCCCCTCGGCCAAAAGCGTCTTTACTTTGTTCTCAAACATTTATAATTTATACTCCCTGGAAGAAGCTTATCACGAACCGGGGACTCAGATTCTCGTGGCTGAATCGGAACAGACCAAACCCGTACAAATCAACCCGGGCCGTCTGTTGTGGTCGGGCGAGCACTGGATCAACGGCCTCCAGTCTCCGGAAGGCGAGATTCCCAGCGCCTGGGTGAGCCTCTACCACACACGCTACAGTCCGGCCGGTGAAGGTAATACGGCCCAGATCGTCATTCGGGCGGACCGCCAGCTGAGCCTGATATGTGTCGATGTCCCGGAGGTAGGGAGGTTTACCCAAGACAATTTCCTGATTCGAAGCACGTTCCAGGATCCGAAGGCTCCCATTGTGCAAGCTCGTTTCTTTCGTGAAGGAGACATCCGAAGGGACCCGGCCTGGGTCATCGAAACCCACGAGCACCGAATCGTGGCCCGATGGTGGGTTACGGAGCCACCGGTTATCGCCCAAGGCACCTTTCGTCCCGGCACCGAACATTTCACAGCTTTATTCTTTACCGAGCGGGCCTCAGTCGAAGTCGACGGTCAGCCGATTCCGGGAAACCCGTTCTTGAGAGACATCTGGGAGCCTTACCTGCCGGGAGCTCGCAGTTCCTGCGTCTTTGCGCTGGCCGAGACCTTGATCGAGCTACCTCCTTGAACCGCTATCTCAATTTGCCGGACTCGGCGCCAAGACTGGTGGCATTGACTTTACGACCGCCTTGCGTCGCTTGAGCGCGCGGCCCGGACTGCCGCTTCAACCCGGCTTTTCTACATCATGCTGAGAAAGGGACTCTTCATCTATTGGAGGTGGAAGCACATTGAGGACCCGAGCGTGAACGGTCGCGACCACTTTTTTCGAGCCAATAGGAGGGAAAGATGAGGGGAGTGGGCAAATACTCCGTTTGGTTGGGTGTTTTTCTGCTGATCACACTCAGTTTGCCGGCCGAGGTCATTTTCCGAGAAAGCTTCGATCAGGGAGCGGGAGGATGGACTACCGGGAAAAACAAGACCCATACCCAGGGAGAGACTTGGCACCGCAACATTCTTGGCTATTACGGCGAGCCTGTGTTTCTGAAGTGGAGCCCAAGCGGCGGACGCTCCGGAGGATACGCCACTGCCGAATCACCCTGGTACTTCGACGATAACCACGGAGAATTCGGGTGGCTGTACCTGGTCTTCGGCAAGCGCACGGGCTGGTCCACATACCCGGTGGACGAAGCGGCGCCGACGACCGGGAAAGACGTACGGAATGCCACGGTTCGACTCTCGCTGCGGGGGAGAGATATGCAGTTGAAGGGAACCAGGTTCTACTATTGGAATCAGGCTCCTCCCGCGAAAGGCCCCTGGGTCTACCGATGCTGGGCTTTGACCTCCGTTCCTCTCGAGGGTTACTTGACGGATGGAAATTGGCACGACGTCAGCTTCACACTGGATCCCCATGAAAGCAAATGGAGCTTCATGGGGTTGATCAATGGTGGGCTGCGAAAGAGGATCCGCGTGATTCAAAGTCTTTCCTTTGGGCAGGGGACATTGGAAGAAGTTCTGGGCGACGGCAAACTCTACAACTGGGGCTTTATTCTCGTAGATGTGGATCCCCTGGATCCTCCCTCCGGAAAGATCGACATCGATCAATTCAGCATCACCCTCAGCGGCGAGGAGTGAGGAACATAATTTCACGCTCCGGTCAGACAGGTGGCTAATGAAACAAAATTTGACCAAGAAAATAGGACTCGTGGTTTTCTTCACATCAGTGTTCCATCCTGTGGCCGGCCAAGCGGCAGGTGCAAAGCCGGCATTGGGGAACGTCGTAGCTGCGCACGGCTTTGACCGGGGACCGGAAGCCTGGCACGTGGGAAAAGACAAGACCCATACCCGTGGCGTCACTTGGCATCGCAATATCCTGGGCTTCTACGGAGAGCCGGTTTTTCTGAAGTGGCGTGAGAGAGGAGGCCGTTCGGGTGGGTTCGCCTATTCCGAGTCGCCCTGGTACTTCGATGACAATCACGGCCACTTCGGCTGGCTGCACTTGATCGCCAACCGATACACGGAGCCTGAGAAGCAGGGAAGACCGGGAGAACCAAGTCCGGTGGTGGGTCAGGACCTGCGCAATGCCATCGTCAGGGTGTCCCTGCGCGGGCGAGACGTGGAGCTGAAGGGAACCAAACTGTACTTTTGGCTGGGGGGAAGTGCTCCTCCGATTCGCAACACCTCTCCGGCAGACAAACGGCCCAGATCCACCGTCAGTTCTCTTCGGCGGGAGGGACACCGCTGGTGGGCACTGACCTCGGTCCCGCTGGAAGCCCACTTGACGGATGGGAAGTGGCACGATGTGGAGTTCCAATTGGAACCCGACGAGCGCAAGTGGACCTATTTGGGTTTGATAAACGGAGGTCTGCGCAAGAAGATCCAGATTCGACAAAGTCTCAGCTTTGGAGACGGATCACTTCCATACGTTCTGGGCAACGGCAAAATTTACGTTTTCGGATTCATTCTGGTTGAAGTGGATCCTTTGGATCAGCCGAAGGGCATGATTGATTTGGACGAATTCAGCATCGCCACATTTCCTTCCAATCCTCCGCTGCCGAAACCATGACGAGAAAACGTGTTTTGTCCTTTCTGACCGAGCATTCTCAATAGGGGATAAGACGATGAAGAGAACAATTGCCGCCAGCTTGCTCTGTCTCTCGGTTCTGAGCAACTGCCAGACCGGCGTAGAAACCACGGAGAAGGAGCCGGCCGCCCGGGCACCACGCGTCGAGCTGGGTCCGCCGGTAATAGTCATGCTGGGTCCCCCAGGCGATCTGCGTTGGGGTTATTACGCTTTTCCGGACATGTGGAGGGCCCCGGGCGGAGAGCTGTACCTGGCAGTAAACGTGGGTGAGGACGCCAACGACGTCGGGGAACGCGAGCCCACCCGATTCTTCGTCTCCCGGGATAATGGAGAATCCTGGCAGCCGATACGGGAAGATCAGGTGGACTTCTCTCCAGATGTCATTGCCCTGCCGAGTGGTGAGCAGGTGGCCTTCGGCACTGAAAAGTATGTCTATCATTATTCGACCTACGGACCTCGGCCGCGGGAATTCCACAGCCTGGATGAGCTTGGTCTCAAACTTGCCTTCACAACCAAGAAACCTGGCCTGATTGCGGCTCATTATCGTTACGCCGACCTGCCTGAGAGGCTGACCCGGATCCCCGTTAAGCGCCGTAAAGGACCGAATGCTCCCTGGCAGGACGAATATGCTCATTTTGACTCGTCCGACCTGCTGCTGCGTACCCCGATCGGTGCCCCGGACGCCAAAGGAGATTGGCATGAAATAGCGCCTATGATCTCAACGACGCCGCGGGATGCAGCCTCCGTCCTGTGGCCGGACCGGTTGGTCGTGCTGCCCGACGGCACGCTCCTCTGGCCACTCGCCAGTCAGGATCCACGCATTCAGAGTATGTTCTTTCGCGTCCAATGTGTCGCTTCCAGCGACGGGGGACAGACTTGGGGAATCCGTGGCACGATCGCCGATCAGCTGGAGCTGGCCGATTGGGGGTACGGCTGCGGCGAGCAATCACTGCAGAGGATGCCCGACGGGGATCTACTGTGCATTATGCGTACCCGGATGGCGGGCAACACGCTGGGAACGCGTCCCTTTACGAAGGTGGTGCATTCGCTGGCCGCGGCGCGCTCCTCGGATAACGGCTACACCTGGAGCAGGCCGGAGGCGATTGCGCCCTTCAGCGTCACGCCCCACTTGCGCACCTTGGACAACGGCACCGTTGCGGTCGTGTATGGGAGGCCAGGCGTGCATGTTCGCGCTTCGGCGGACAGCGGAAGGACCTGGACCAATGCCTTTCCGCTGGTGGGCCCCGTGGAGGCGCAGTTGATGGCCGAGTCCAGAGAAGAGCGCATGGCCCTGAGCCACGCCGGACACGGCTCCGCCCAAACCAGGGTCATCAGCTGCAGCAATACGGATGTGGTCGTCACGGGATCCGACCGGTTCATCGTTGCGTATTCCGACTTTCAGTACAGAGATGAGCAGGGCCGGCAGCGAAAAGCGATCAAGGTCAGAGAAGTGATCGTCGAAATGCCAATCTAGTCCGAAATTCTCACCACGCCGTTGAGTGATCGGAGAAGACGCATTTTTTGAGGAAACAGCGATTGTTGCGGAGCAGCCTCCTGGGGACCGACCGAGCTGGGCGCGCCCTCGCTGGTCTTTTCCTGACCAGGGGAGCGTCCGGCTCTCCCCCGCCCCGTATCAAGTCGGTCCGCCAATGGACAGAAGTTCGACGCCCTCACCCTCCTCGGGTTTTTTGATGCGGAACCGGACCGAAGTCACTTCCGATCCATGGGGGCCAAATCGGTTTTTGAAGCCTTCTCTTTGTCCGACCATGAAGATGGAGCCGTCCTCCAGAACGCAGGCGCTGGGGTAGTAAGACTTGGGATCACACTTGAAGCCGCGGCCCGGCGCCGGTTTCACCCAGGTCTTCCCATTGTCGCGGCTGTAGATCACTTCTCCGTTGTTCGGCACCTGAGGATCGTCGCTGCTGAGTTTGTGCCGACCCCCAAAGACCACGACCGATACGCCGTCGGGTGTCACCACCAGTTCACCCCTCCGGTACAACTTGGGGCCGCGATACTCGCTTCCAAAGTCAGGGTCTTCGATGATGGGGTCTGTCAGGAGCAGACGCGGCGGCGACCAGGTCTGCCCGTCGTCGTAGGACTGAAACCAAGCCGACGTCGGCCGGCAGGGGAAGGCCAGACTCCCGTCCGGCAAGTAGGCGGCGGTGCCCTCGTCCGCATCCCAGTCATTGCTCCCAATCACCGATACGGTGGACCAGGTGCGGCCCTTGTCCTCAGAGCGCATGAGGACCATGAACCAGCGGGGATCTTCGGTGGGCCAGCCGTTGCCCCCGGGAATGCAACTGCCGGCGGCGAATAGCAGCAACGCACCATCCTTGCTTTCGAACATGCTGTACGGGGCGTCCATATCGAAGGGCCCCACGAACCTAGTCACCTCCTTCCAGGTGTGGCCGTCGTCGTCGCTTCGAAAGATCAGGGTCTTGGACTGCCGGTTGGCCATGATCCGGGCGAATTCAAGGGGCGTCGTGGGCATCTGGTTCCAGTAGCCCCAATGGGGTTTCAGCCGGACTCCCGCAATCATCGTGCCGTCACTCAGTTGAACAACGTCCCCGACGTAGTAGGCGCCAGGCACCACCGGAAACGACCGGGGACGGCTCCAGGTCTTCCCCTGGTCCCGGCTGCGGACCCACATCAACCTTCCGCCCTCGGGCGCATCCCAGTCCAGGAGCCATTCCCGATCAGGCCTTTTGATGCGTTCCCAGGCCTCCGGAGGCATGTCCCAAGGGGTGGGCCAGGAAGCGTGCCAATAACCGGCTGAGAAGGTCATGAACAGGTCGCCATTCTGCAGTCGGCAGACCGTCGGCCACCCGCAGTAACCGCCAAACCCGCGGAACGGCTCCGGTGGATTGACATCGGGGGAGACGATGATCTGTCGATACTTCTCGAAGTCCACCCGGGGTCCATCACCCGTAATCAGGGCCTCAACCGGTGGAATGGAACTCGCGGCCGACTTCTTCTTGCCGGCACTGACAAGACTGGTGGCCGCCAAAGCGGTCGCTGACGCAGACAGATATTGCCGGCGGGTCAATTGAACACCCATCACTGAACCTCCTCCTTGTGCCGATTTGAAAACGAAGGTCCCAGCCCGATTCATTCTTCGGGTAAGCCTAAGCTCTTTATAACATATAAAATCGTGCCGGGAGCCATCCCGCCCCGAGTGATCGGTTAGGTTTGGGAGCAATATATGACCGATTTCCAGGCAGTCGAGGTGGCAAGCCAGGAGGAGGATCAGTGTCTATCCACGGTCTGACTGAAAAGACTGAAGCAAGAGACGAGCTTCGTTCCCTTAGGCCGGTCGTCATGGGGACCGAACACATGGTCGTAGCCGGGCACTATCTGGCGGCACAGGCCGGCATGCAGATCCTGGAGGAGGGAGGCAATGCGGTTGACGCCGGTGTGGCAGCAGGTCTCGCTCTCGGTGTCGTGCAGAGTGACCTGGTAAGCGTCGCCGGCGTCGCCCCCATTGTTCTGTTCTTGGCTGACCAGCAGGAGGTGGTGACCATCAGCGGTCTGGGCGTTTGGCCCCAGGCAGCCAGCGTGGATCTGTTCCGGAGGGAGCACGGAGGAAGAATCCCGGAGGGACTGTTGCGAACGGTCGTGCCAGCCGCCCCAGACGCTTGGATTACGGCGCTGGAGAGGTTTGGGCGCATGAGTTTTGGCCAGGTGGCCGGGCCAGCCATCCGGTTTGCTTCCCATGGTTTCCCCATGCACTCGTTCATGAGCGCCCGGATTAGCGAGGCGGAGGAGGACTACCGTCGTTGGGAGAGCAGCGCCCAGGTCTTTCTCCCTGGCGGTCGTCCCCCCACACCCGGAGAGATCTTTTTCCAACACGATTTAGGAGCCGTTCTCCAGTACATGGTTGAGGAGGAGCGGAGCGCATCGCGCCGTGGACGTCTGGCAGGATTGCAATCGGCACGAAATGCATTCTACAGAGGGGACATTGCAGTAAGAATTGTCCAATACCACCATGAGAATGGTGGACTCCTCTCCGCTCAGGACCTGTCCAACTTTCGCGTGAGAATCGAGCCACCCGAGAAAATCACCTTCCAGGACACTGAGATCTATGCTTGTGGACCATGGTCTCAGGGTCCGACTCTGCTCCAGACCCTCAAGCTGCTGGAGGCCTATGACCTGAAATCCTTGGGGCACAACTCGGCGCCGTATGTGCACATTTTGACGGAGGCCCTCAAATTGGCATTCGCTGACCGCGAACACTTCTACGGTGACCCCCTCCATGTCAAAGTGCCTATGGCCGAACTCCTTTCCGAGCGGAACGCCAACCAACGGATAGGGCTCATCCGCTCACACCAGGCGTGGGTAGAGATGCCTCCGCCCAGCCGGTTGGGCACAGCCGGTGAGTCGCCAGCCGATTCGTCGCGGGGACCGGCGAACTCTTCCGGCGAAGCTGGAAATCCAAAGCGGCCTGGCTGGGACACGAGCTACGTCTGCGTCGTTGATCGAGACGGAAACGCCTTTTCGGCCACTCCAAGCGATGTGTCCTACGACACACCGATCATTCCGGGAACCGGCCTGGCGGTCTCTTCGCGTGGCTCGCAGTCGCGTCTGGATCCGAGTCATCCGGCTTGTCTCGCTCCCGGGAAAAGACCGCGCCTGACGCCCAACCCCGCCCTGGCGTTGCGGAACGGGGGCGTTTTCATGCCGTTCGGTACTCCGGGCGGGGATGTGCAGCCACAGGCCATGCTTCAGGTCCTCCTCAATGTTCTCATCTTCGGTATGAACCCCCAGGAGGCGGTCGAAGCGCCCCGTTTTGCTTCCTACAGTTTTCCCAGCTCTTTCGCACCACATTCCTGTTTTCCAGGGCTGCTGAAAATGGAATCGCGAGTACGTCGGGAGACGGGCGTAGAGCTCGAGGAGCTGGGTCACCGGGTCAGTTGGTGGCCGGACTGGAGCTGGCGGGCCGGCGGAGTTTGCACGATCATGGCCGATCAGGCCAGGGGCGTTCTGCAGGGTGGAGCCGACCCGAGACGCCCGGGATACGCCGTGGGCTGGTAGTGATTACAGGTATGACATCAGCGCGGTCCTTGATTCAGCCGGCTCAAGTCAATCGGATTGGACCAGGCATAGCCATCCTCCCCGTCCCATAACTCGACCCGCACATAGTGGCCGACCGTCTTTTCCTTCTTAAAATAGCCGCGCTGGATGAATCTCCGGTTCATGGCCGAAACGCCGTCAGGACTGGCCAGCCCAAACAATGGCGCCCGGGCCTGCGCCAGTTTCTCGCCCGGCGCTGCCACTCGGCGCACGCCGAGGTAGGGAACAGAAGCGAACCAAATCCACCGTACGGGTGAAGTCTCAACCTGGATCTCCCCGTCTACAACGGCAATGTCCTTGATCCGTGGCCCCGTCGTCGAATAGAACTGCCCCCGGCGCATGGCGGCAAGAATAGCCGGTGCAGTGCACGACTCGGCGCGGACCATCACCCAAGCTTCGTACTGGTCGCGAAATGGCTGCTTTCCGAGTGGCGCGAAAGTCAACTCCGGCTTCCGGCCACTGTGCCGATCATCACTGGCCACACCCCAGAGCATGTGGCCGTTGGCGAGCAGTTCGTCCCATTGCGCGGTCGAGAGACCGCGGCGCCCGGTCCAGTAGTTGGGAGCGTTGAAGATCTCGATTCCGACCAATCCGTTGAGTCGTGATATGGCGGTGGCATTGGCGCCGCTAAGGGACGGATGCGAGAGAAACGGAAGTCCCCCCTGTGCCAAAACGTCACCAATAACCCGCTGTGGGGCGACCTTGTGATTCTTGACCCGTTCTATGCCAAGGGCCAGCACCTCCGCCGGGAAGGTTTCCTCCCAGTCCACGCGAATCTCGGCGCCGGGCATGACCAGAATCCCGGGTGAGCGGCTCTTGCTCACATCCGTTACCACGTTGTGGTCAGTGACGAACAGAAAATCGTAGCCATTGCGGTCATAGCAGGCAGCCAATTCGGCAACGCTGAACTGACCATCGGAATTCGTCGTGTGGCTGTGAACATTACCCCTGTACCACTGGCCCGAGCCGGCGAATGGGTTACCTGGAACCATCACTTACGTTCCTTGATCAATTGGCGCCGTTTCCGTCCACGGTCAAGCCCGACCTCTTATCGGCAAGAGTTCTACGCCTTCTCCCTCCTCCGGCGTCTTAATGCGAAACCGGACAGACGTCACTTCGGCTCCATGGGGACCGAATCTGTTCTTGAAGCCTTCGCGCTGACCCACCATGAAGATGGAGCCGTCTTCCAGAACACAGGCGCTGGGGTAGTAGGACTTGGGATCACACGTGTAGCCACGTCCTGGCGCCGGTTTCACCCAGGTTTTCCCGCTGTCACGGCTGTAGATCACCTCCCCGTTGTTCGCCACCAGATGGGTACCGCCGCCGACTTTGTGGCGGCCTCCGAATACGACCACGGAGACTCCGTCCGGCGTCACCACCACGGCCCCTTTTCTGTACAGCTTGGGCCCGTGATACTCAATTCCGAAGTTGGGGTCCTCGATGATCGAGTCGGTCAGGAGCAGACGCGGCGGGGACCAGGTCCGCCCGTCGTCGTACGACTGATACCAGGCCGAGGTCGGTCTGCAAGGGAAGCCCAGGCTGCCGTCCGGCAAGTAGGCGGCCGTGCCCTCGTTCGCATCGAAGTCATTGCTGCCGATCACCGACACGGTCGACCACGTGCGGCCCTTGTCCTCAGAGCGCATGAGGAGCATGAGCCAGCGAGGGAATTCGCTAGGCCAGCCCTCGCCCCCGGGAATGGGTGAGCCGGCGGCCAATATCATCAGAGCTCCGTCTTTGGCCTCGAACATGCTGTGGGGAGCGTCCATGAACAACGGTCCCACGAAGCGGGTCACCTCCGTCCACGTGTCGCCGTTATCATCGCTTCGAAAAATAAGCGTTTCCGACTGCCTGTTGGCCGCAATCCGGGCAAATTCAAGGGGTGTCGCGGGCATCCGTCTCCAGTATCCCCAATGGGCTTCCATCCGGGCGCCTGCAAACATCGTTCCGTTTCTCAATTGCACCACGTGATTCATCACATACGCGCCACGCACTACGGGAAAGGAACGGGGCCGGCTCCAGGTTTTTCCGCCGTCCCGGCTGCGGATCCACATCATTCTTCCGCCGTCGGGCGCATCCCAGTCCAAGAGCCAGGACTGGTCCGGCCGTTTCCAGCGCTCCATCGCCTCAGGAGGAATGTCCCAGGGGGTGGGCCAGGAAGCGTGCCAATAACCGGCTGAGAAGGTCACGAACAGGTCGCCGTTCTGCAGCCGGCACACCGTCGGCCACCCACAGTAGCCGCCAAACCCGCGGAAGGGCTCCGGCGGATTGACGTCGGGGGAGACGAGGATCTTTCTATACTTCTCGAAATCCACTCGAGGCCCATCACCCGTAATCAGAGCCTCGACCGGTGGAATGGAAGCCGCGGCTGACTTCGTTTTACCTGGTCTGACGAGCGTCGTGGTTGCCAAAGCGGTTGCTGAAGTGGACAGAACTTTCCGGCGGGTCCATTGGACAGCCATCTCCTTGCCTCCTCGCTGCGCCGAATTGCAATATGAAGACCTCGGCACCAGAACTTCTCAGAATCGATTATAATTTTATAACATATAAAACATCGAATCTTCCGGGCCACTTTGGCAGGATGAATCTGGGTTCCTCCCGAACCGCTGAATCAACGGCCTCTTCTTTGCAGCCTGGCCGACGGGAAGTTCGGGAATGCCGGTGGAACCGGCGGAAGAATTTTCGGTCAAGTCTTGACCAGCAGAGAGACCGCATTGGGTAATTTTGACAACGATGGCGATCAGGACATCGAGGAGGAGTTAGGCGCTGACCACGACCGGGAGACAACCTGAAATCCTGCTTCTATGGCTGGCATTACTGGGAATTGAGTTCTTTTCAGCCAGCCTTGCCCATCAGGCATCGGTGTCATCCCTTCACCAGGAAGCCTACGAGGCCCAGCGGAAGGGAGATTTCCAGACCGCACTTCAGAAATACCAACAGCTCGTTCAGCTGCGACCGGAGTTGGCAGAGTTGCAGGCCAATCTGGGCCTGATCTATTTTCACCTGGGACAACGGAAAGAAGCGGAAACCGCCTTCCGGAAGGCCATTTCGCTCAAGCCCGAACTGCCGGGCGTGGATCTCTACTTGGGAACCATTGCTTTTGAGCAAAGGCGTTATCGGGAGGCCACGACTCACCTGAAGAAGGCGGAGAAAGCCGAGCCTACTCACCCACAGGTTCTTCTGTTGCTGGGTTACCTGTATTTTGCTGAATCGAAGCATGGCATTGCCGCGCGTTACTTCGAAAGACTCTCCGAGGCTGAGAACCGACCCGATCTCCACTACTATCTGAGCCGGTGTTATTCTCGCTTGGCGGCCAACTTTCACTCGCGGTTGCAAGCGGAATTCCCCAGTTCCTTTTACGCACACCTGGCCCGGGCTCATTTCCACCTGACACAAGCGGACTGGGAGAAAGGTCGGGAGGAGTATGAAGCGGCGCTGAAGCAACGCCCCGACAACCGGCAACTTAGGGTCAGATTGCAGTGGCTCACCGACCGGACGGGTGCCGCCCCAACCTGGTTTTCCAACGATCCTGATTTTGAGCTCATCGATGGCGTTACCCGCTATCTGCAGTCCCTTCCCGAGCCAAGTAAAATCGACCAGGAACTGCGTTTTTACCAGGAGAGGATACGAACATTGGGCGAGGATGCGCCCCATTCGGATGAGCAGGTCTATCTACTGGCGGAAGCCTACCAGATCCTGGCGCTTCTGACCTCTCACAAGCTGGAATCCGGACCGCATTCTTTTCAGGCCCATTTGCTTCGGGCGCAGCTGAACCAGGAGCTGGGCGAGGCAGAAGAGGCCATTCGAGAATACCGCAAGGCGCTCAAGCTGAAGCCTAACCTGGGAACCATCCACCTTTCGATGGGGAATCTCTACTGGGAGCTTCGACGCTACGACGAAGCGCTGGCAGCGTTGCGAGAAGGCATCGACAAGGACTCGGCTACACCACTCTCCCTCTATCAGATCGGGGATATCCTGTTGCTCAGAGGCCAGTTGGAGCAGGCGGAGGAGTATCTGTCCCGAGCGCTGGTTCTGGATCCGGAGATGATAGAGGCCCTATTGGCCATGGCACGCGTCTATAGCTTGAAACGTGACTACAAGGAGTCCCTGAAGTATCTGAAGGCAGCCGCGGAGCGGCGCCCGAATGACCCTCAGTTGCACTATCGGTTGTCGGAAACCTATCGAAATCTGGGCCGCCCTGAGGACGCCCAGAGGGAATTGAACATTTTCCGAGAGCTGTACGCCGCACAGGAAAAGCCATGATTTCCCTCCCCCGGAAAAGTCGGCTGTGAAATCGTCGACAGAGAGTTGATGCCCAGGCAACAAAAGAGCCGATAGGCTTCGATTCCGTTGAAATCGGGCTGGCCATAACTTGGGCCAAAACCGATCGCTCAATTGTAGACTTCCATGATGAGATCCTCTCTCACCTTGCTCGTCAACGCACCCCTGGAGGAAGACCAGAGGAAGCGCATTCGAGACCTGGGAGTGCGCTTGTTGGATGGGCTTTCGGAGGAGAGTCTGAGGGTAGCTGAGGTCATTTATACGACGCGCATCCCCTTTGAGCCTCGCCAAGTGCCTCGGCTCCGTTGGATTCAACTCAATACGGTGGCCGTCGACCACATCTTGACCGGCGCTATGGCAACAACGGGTATTCGGATAGCCAACGTTCGGGGTGCCTACAGCGTAGCCGTGGCAGAGTTGGCGGTGGGAGCGATCGTGGCGCTGAGTCGCCGTTTCCAGAGTGCTCATTCTCTACAGCTTCAGAATCGCTGGCCCGATGACTTCACCCCGCTCAAAGGCGAGAATTGTTACGGCAAGACATTGTCTATTCTCGGATACGGCAGCATCGGGCGTCATCTGGCTCGAATCGTCACGGGCATGGGGATGCGGGTGCTCGCCTGCAAGCGTTGCCCTGAGCGGAAAAAGGACAAAGGATTCTATCTGCCCAATACAGGGGATCCCGAAGGGCTCTTTCCAGAGGAATGGTATGGTCTCAGCAATATTGGGGAGATGTTGTCTATCAGCGATATCCTCGTAATCTGCCTTCCGTTGACCCCGGAAACCAAGGGTGTCATCGGACCGTCGGAACTGGCCAAGCTACCCCGCAACGCCTATCTGATTAACGTCGGTCGGGGTGAGGTGGTCGCGGAAGAACCCTTGTTGGACGTGTTGAGAACGCGCCGCATAGCCGGAGCGGCACTTGACGTCTTTCCTAAAGAGCCCCTGCCTACCGGTAGCCCCTTCTGGGGGCTGCCCAATACGATTATCCTACCCCATATCGGCTCGTTCACTCGCGAGCAGGGTCACTTGGCTGGCGAAGTCCTGATCGAGAATTTGACCAGGGATCTTTCCGTATCGCCGCTGCTAAACCTGATTGATCCCCAACGGGGATACTAGGATCGGAGTCTCTGACGTGGGGTAATCCGGTGGCGGATCCAAACTCCTGATTCAATCCGTTTGCGGTTTCTTGTATTGAGTTCTCCGTCGCTGGCGCACACGGCTGTGTTTCTCGATCTCCAGCAACAGGCTCAGGAATCCGATAGATCCATATTACTCAGGCTCCTCTCCAAGGACTTTTGGACGTTAAACCGGATCGCCTCTGGAAGGCCTCTCTTGTTCTCCCGGTTGCAGGCCTCCAGAATGTCCCTGTGTTCCCCGAGTTCTTCTTTAACTCGTTGGGCGTCGTGAGTCTGTATCGTGCGATAGCGAGTGCTACGGTCCCACAGTTCATTAAGCAGTTCCAATAGTAGCGGTCGCCGACAGGCTTGGTAGACCGTAAAGTGAAACTTACGGTTGAGGTTGAAGAGCGAGCGAAAATCATTCCGTTCGGTTGCAGACTTCATCCGGGCAAACAGGGTCTCCATCGTCTTGACATCTCTCTGAGTCAGTCGTTTCGATGCCAATTGTGCGGCCAGCTCCTCCAACTCGATGCGAATTAGATATACATCCTCGATTTCCCGAAGAGACAATTCGTTCACATAGGCGCCACGATGCGGAATGATACTGATGAATCCCTCCGACTGCAATTGCTTAAACGCTTCACGCAAAGGGATGATACTGATTCCCAATTCCTCGGTGAGCTGCTTCTGGTTAATACGCTCACCCGGCCTGAACTTTCCGGAAAGTATTGCCTGACGAATCTCGTTGAAAGCAATCTCGCTGACCGTCGTGTAACCCATCTATTCACCTTTTTAAATAAAAGCCAAAAAATATCTGCACAACACCAGGTTCTTCCTTCAGCCAAGACATGATACCAGCCCGTTCACCACCGTGTCGTCCGCGCCCACTGCGAGGTACGTCTCCTCCAGTGCCCCCCTCGCAGCCGCAGTTCCTGCGCCCGACTCTCTTCCAAGTCCCGATACTTGTCCCGGAACAGCCGTAATACCGTCATCTCCCGCTCCACGGCTCACGAAGGACCTGGCTGCATCCCCGCTTCCTCTCTGTCGGGGGAACTACTGATCCTGCCCGGCCCCTTCCGGGATCGGACAGATCACGTGCCCAAAGACCGGACACTTCACGCACCAACGACACACCGGCAGGCGACCACTTTGACATACTCGCCGGGTCTTTCTAGACTCTCTCCTCAATGACTGGATCCTTATACTTTATTAGACTCTCAGGAAGTAGTAGGCAGCGTGGCCTCCAACACGGCCGCCAATTGCGTGAGCCCATTCAGACCGCGATCGACTTTTACCGGGAGCTGTTCAGCAGACATCTGAGCATCGATTCAGCGGAAATTCGAAGGAGGGCCGCGCGCTTCATCGAGCCGACCGCCCGGACCAGTCCCGAGCTCCTGGCTGAGTATGAAGGAATTGCTGAGGGATCGGGCCAGACACTGGAAGACATTTTCGCACTCTCCGGCCGTTACGAAATCACTTATGAATCGATTCGACTTGGAGAATGCTCGAATGTTTTCGTAGGCCCTCAGTGCATGGCCCAGGGACACACGCTGCTGGGTCAGAATTGGGAGTGGAGACCGGAGGTGATGGCTTTTCGAGCCGTGATTATCGCCCGCTGCGACGATCTCCCGGATCACATCATGGTGACCGAATGCGGACAGCCTGGGAAATACGGCCTGAACGAATATGGACTTGGAGTAGCCGAAACCGGTCTTTCCTGCGCCAGCCAGAGGAGCGTTGGAGACAACCTGTTCGTGGTTGTGATGCGAAAGATGCTGGCTTGCCGGGACCTGGACCAAGCCCGGCAAATGGTTCATCGATATCCTCCGGAGGCCACCATCAGCTTTTTCGCCGCCGACAGTCGAGGTCACGGATTCAATCTGGAGGCTCTCCCCTCCGGGATTGTCGAACGAGAGTTTTCTGAGGACGAAATCGACTGGCACACGAATCACTCCCGCTTGACGGAGGAGCCGTGTCTGTTTGGAGATAGCTTGATTCGGGGCCGCCGTTGGGAAGAGCTTATCGATGCCGCGCGTCCTGTCACCGTACCCCTTCTGGGAAGGTGGCTGGCAGACTCCGCAAACGGATACAACTCAATTTGCCGAGCACCCGATCCGGAGCGAGCCCAGACCCCAACCTTTCTACAGACGCTCTGCTCAATTGTGCTTGACCTGACGACTCGCGAGATGTGGATCAGCGACGGCCTGTCTTCCCAAATGCCTTACCAGCGTGTCGGATTTGATGAGGAAGAGCGACGACCATCCTTCTTGGCCTTTGACCAGGAACAAATGACCCCAACGGGACCTGATCACACCCGCCAACGAGCGTCGATGGAATGAGCCTGTTGCCTTTCTCTTTTCTCCGCTCCGCTGCTTTTTAACGCACGCTCGGAACATGTGCATTCACCCAGGATAGAGGAGTAGAGGCGATGAGAATCACCGATCTTCATTGTATGCGCTTGCTGGGCCCGCGACCCCATGGGGGTGGTGGGAAGCCCGGCACCTTTTCCAAGCTCCTGGTCAGAATCGATACCGACGAGGGTAGTTACGGCCTGGGAGAGGCCGAAAACATGATGGGAGTAAAAGAGGGCATCGAATATCTAAGGGCATGGCTGATCGGCCGGGATCCAATGGCTGTGCGCCCCTTTTTCTCCGAAATGCTTTATGGGACCGTACCTCCCCATCCCAGATTTCGGGTCTATGACCCCATCCGTTTCGAGAAGACTTATCGCCCGTCCCTGATCTGCTCTCCGACGGCGACGCCGACCGGGCCCGTGATCTGGGCCCTTAGCGGAGTAGAGATGGCTTTACTCGACCTCGCCGGCAAGATCCTGAATACTCCAGTCTACAACCTCCTGGGCGGACGGTATCGTGATCGGATACGCATCTACCTCGATCGGAGCGCTCCGGAAGCGGTCGACGATCTGGACGCTTGGAAGAAAATGGCCGAGGACTCGGTCAGGGATGGTTTTACCCAGCTGAAGTTCGACATCGACTATACGGCGTCTGACCTCGTCGAAGACTTCTGGAACCGCTCCATCCCCCTTCAACAAATGAACGGGATGGTCCGAAGACTGAAGTCCGTTCGCCAGACGGTCGGGCAGGACGTCGAACTATGCGTCGATTGCCATATGCAATACAACGTCGTCGATGCCGTGCGGCTGGCGCAGGAACTGGCATTTCTCAAATTGATGTGGCTTGAGGATCCTACTCCCATAAGCAATCCCCAAGCCTGTGCCACGGTCCGGGAAAAGAGTCCGATTGCCATCTGCATCGGAGAGATGTTCATCGCCGAGCAGTTCCGGCTCTTCATCGATGCCAAAGCCTGCGACATCATCCATCCCGATGTCCTTTTCTGTGGGGGGCTGCAGGAAGGCAGGCGGATCGCCGACTACGCCGAGTTGCACTACCTCCCCATGGCCATGCACGGAAACGGAGGATGCCTGGCAACCATAGCCGCCGCGCACCTGGCAGCGGCCACCCGCAATTTTCTGGGTCTCGAATACCATTTTTGGGAGGCACAATGGGTGGGCCGATATGTGAACCGCGAAGGGGTTTCCCTCTTCAAAGATGGATACCTTCCCCTCACCGATGCCCCCGGTTTCGGAGTCGAGCTCAATGTGGAGGTCTGCCGCGAGCACTTGGCACCGGGGGAGACGTTGTTCTCCGAGCCTTAGCCGCCCTTCATTGTCTGGTAAAGAAAGCAGTATCCTGGAGACGAAGTGTACCCCGCATGATCCTCCTGCTCATGGTTGCCATCGCCGTTTGGGCTCAGCCGACCGGTACCCTTGATCTGGCTCCGGCTGAGATCTATCCGTTCATCCCCCTGGAAACCCTGACGTCGGACTCGACCCCATCTTTTGACGAACTGACAGAAGCACCACCGGAAAACGATGTTTCCGGCTGGCATTTCCGTCTGGCCCGTCATTACCACCGCCGGGGTCATCCGATTGAGGCGGCCCGTCACGCCCGCCGTGCTGCGGAATTGCAGGGTGCGGAACCGTCCCACCAGTTGTTTCTGGCGAGTATCTACTGCAGGATGCAACGTTACGAGCTGGCCCGGACTGTCCTGGCAGGGGTTCTGTCCAGACAAGAACTCGCCTCCGAAGGGCGTATTCTGCTCGCCTACATCCTCCAGCAAACGGGTGAAATGGAGGCACAGCACGGACTGTTGCAGGAAGTCCTGAAATCCGATCCGCAAAACCCTTACGCCCTTTATCTCGCCGGAGTTTCATACTTTCGGCGCAATCGACACGAGAACGCGCTACAGACCTTCCAGGCTGCTGCCGTTGCAGGATTGGATCTGGCCGAGCTGCACTTCTATATGGGCCGGATCTATGCTCGGGATGCGGCGACTTTTGAACAAGCCATTCAGGCCTTTCAGCTTGCAGACCGATCCGACCGGAAGTCACCAGAACTGAAGAAGGAGCTAGGCCTGATTTTCTATCGCACCGGCCGGTATCAGGAAGCGCTGGCAGAGCTCAGAGTAGCCGTTCAACTGCAGCCGGAGTTTCCCCAAGCCTTCCATATCATGGCCCAGGTCTATCAAAGAGTGAGCCGTCTCGAAGAGGCCGGACAGGCACTGGCACGCTATCAAGAGCTCACCCACAATCAGGCGGTCCGCGAAAACAACCGCAGGAGAGGCCAGATCGCCTACCAGGAAGGCCGAACCCAACTCTCGGAAAAAAGACTTGATGAGGCCTCCAGAAGCTTCCGGGAATCGCTTCAGTTCCTACCCGAAAAGGATGCATCCTATTATGCTCTGGCCAGTATCCACTATCGGCGGCGGAAACACGCCCAGGCCATCGAGTTGGTTCGCAGGGCTATTACAGTGAATCCCCTCATCGCCGATTACCACATTCTGCTCGCCGAGAGCCTGGACAAGCGAGGCGATTTCCGATCGGCTATCGAGTCGATGCAGAAGGCTCTACTCTTGTCGCCACCGAGGGCGCGACTTTCCAACTATCTGGGCAACCTGTGTTTCAGATCGGGTGACTATAGCTGTGCCGCCGATGCTTACCGAGCAGCGTCCGAGCTGGAACCGGACAACCGATTCTATCGGATGAATCTGGACAGTGCGTTGCGCCGACTGGCGCCATATGAGAGCAAGAAGTGATCGGTTTTAGCCTGTGAACCGAAATAATGTCCTGTATTCGTCATTCGGGAAACGGTTCCAACCACTGCGGCAGTTCATTCTGCATCCGGTTCCGGTAGGTTGCAAAGGCTTCCTCACGAGCCCCCAGATAAGGTGGTAACAGCCGGAGGGGAAACCCGGGATGATGGAGTTTGAATATCAGCTTATCGTAGGTGCCGTCCATGTGGCTTCCATTCATCTGCAGGGCTCGCAAGATACTCGAATGATGATGCAGGTCCTTGAGGAGCTGCCTTAAACGCCCTTCATTCCTGCCTGTCTGTCCTAACTCGAAAAGTTCGCTGGCCAGCAGGCGATTCGAAGCGGCAATGGCTATCAGTTGACCACACTTGAGGCCTTTGAGACTTGCTTCAGCATACCCGATGTCACCGACGAAATGGCAAAGCTGGGGAGCCCGTTCAACGGCAGACCGGATCGTGGACATTCCAACTCGTCCGGCCCATTTGACCGCGACCAGATTCGAATAACGTTCTGCCAGTACGGACAACTCCCCGGGGCTCAACCAGCGCAGCCCCCTGGGAACGTTATAGAAAAGAAAGGAACAGTCAGGATTTCGCCCGCAGGTTGTTTCGAAGAACAGGTCCCTTTCGAGATCATTCAGTTCTCCCCAAGAAGGAAATGACAGCTGAAAGCTGGCGAAACCGAGAGCCCGGCCCACCTGTATCCGTTCCTGGATCTGCGGAATAGCAAGGGCGATAATGCCCAGTTGTCTGAGGCTGGTCTTGCCTTCGGTTTCTTCGGCAAAAACACGGGAGATGCTTTCAAACTGATTCAGAGTCAGCGCGTAGCCTTCCCCCGCCGTACCGAACAAGTAAATGCTCGTCTGGTCCTTGGCCAGCTGGCCGCGGACGACATCTCGAAACAGGGATTCATCCAGTTCGAATCGATCGGTCCAGGGAAGTGCACAACTGCACAGGATACGGGGACTCAGCCTGAGTTTCATGTAAACGCTCGACGAACCTATTGTATGATCTCTCTGGAAAACAGACAACGTAGAAGCCGGCGATGGTGTCCTTCCTCAGACCGGGCGAGCTGAACTTCTACAATCTTCGGAGGCTACTCACGAGACGAGGACGTACATGAGCCTGCGAGTCTTGTTGGTCGTCGGATCACTTGTAGGACTATTTCCCACGGTTTTCGGTTCTGTTTCCCTATCCGAGCATCAGAGACCCCCCGGCGCTGAAAGTGATTCGTTCAAGCCTGTCTTCACCGAGGTTACGGCTGCTTCGGGCATTCACTTCCGTCATCACAATTCACCGACTCCTTCCAAGTACGTGGTCGAAACGATAGGTTCCGGGTGTGCTTTTTTAGACTACGACCGAGATGATTATCTGGATATTTTTCTGGTCAATGGGGGTCGGCTTCCTGGCGCCGAGAAAGGCGCGCCCCCGGATCACGCTCTCTACCGAAATCGAGGAGACGGGACTTTCGTGGAAGTCGGAAAGGAGTCGGGGATCGAACGAAACCGTGCCTTCGGTCAGGGGATTGCAGTGGGAGACTACGATAACGACGGATTCGACGATCTGTTCCTCACCAATTTCAACGGACCGAACCTGCTCTACCGAAACCAGAAAAATGGGACATTCATGGAAGTGGCCGAAAAAGCCGGACTTACCTCCGACGGCCGGTGGAGTGCTGGAGCCGCCTTCCTGGACTACGACAACGACGGGCGTCTCGATCTGTACGTGGCTCGCTACATCGACAACACCTTCGAGAACAACCTCAGATGTGGCTCTCTGGTCGACGACTCTCTGCACACGTATTGTACCCCGGAGGTCTACGAAGGTGTTCCGGATCTATTGTACCGAAATCACGGGAATGGGACTTTTTCCGACGTCACCGCCGCTTCCGGTCTGGCTCGTTTCGTCGGGAGCGGCCTGGGCGTCATCACGTTTGACTACAACGAGGACGGTTGGACAGATATCTACGTGGCTAACGACACGGATCCTAATTTCTTATTTGAGAACGAAGGTGACGGAACCTGGAAGGAAGTAGCGATGTCCAGGGGAGCAGCAGTCGATGTGAACGGCAATGCGCAAGCCGGGATGGGGGTTGCGGCGGGCGATTTTGACAGAGACGGCCTGCCAGACCTGGCGGTCACCAACTTCGATTTCGAGTATCTGATCTTGTACCGGCAGCTCCCCGGGGGCTTCTTTGAGGATGCCAGTTCTCTAGCCGGGGTGGAGATTCCCAGCTCAGCCTACGTCGGTTTTGGGTTGGGGTTTTTGGATTTTGACAATGATTCGGATCTGGATCTCTTTGTGGCCAACGGTCATGTCTACGACAATGCCCATCGGGTTTTTCCCGGATCAAGTTACGAACAGCCGAAACTTCTTTTTGAAAATTCCCAGGGCAGATTTGCGGAAGTTGCCGCCCGTCACGGCAAGGCTCTGGTTCTGCCCCAGGTGAGCCGGGGCACCTGCTTCGGTGATTACGACAATGACGGAGACCTGGATGTTCTTGTCACCAATTCTGGTGCTTCTCCAATGCTGTTGCGGAATGACGGCGGCAATCGAAACAACTGGATTTCGTTGCGGCTGATCGGTACAGCGTCAAACCCCAATGGGATCGGCGCTCGGGTCAGATTGACACTGGACAACCTGGTATTGGAGTCCCAGGTCAGTGGGGGAGGCAGCTACTATTCCGCCTCGGACTATCGGCTGCACTTTGGCCTGGAGGATCGGGATGTCATCCGGCGCTTGGAGGTCTTCTGGCCTTCGGGAACCGTGGATGTGCGGACAAAGATTTCCAGTCGGCAGTTTCTTGTCATCCGAGAAGGGGAGAAGGGCGAATAGCACCAGCCGCGGAGCCACGGTCTGAATCGTCAAATGGAAGAGCCACAGGGGGTGAAATCATGTCCTTGACCTTCATTCACATCACCGACACCCATCTGGGAACCACTTGCGACGAGCTGGTTTATTTTTACGCTCCCGGACAGGCCTTGAAGGCGGTATTGAAGCAAATCGCAGCCGATGGTGCTTATGATGCCTCTTTAATCGTCGATACTGGGGATATGATTCGGGACTGGTCGCATCCTTCGGCCTATGAAACAGGCAAAAAGATCTATGGTTTAGAAGAAAAGTCACCAGCTCCCGGACCTCTCAGGATGCGTGCCGAAGGAATGGATCTGCCCTGGTATTATGTTCCGGGGAATGTCGACAACCGCCCAGAGTGCCGGAAAAGGCTATTTGCTCCAGATCCCGGAACGGCACTTTTCAACTACACGTGGAAGGCGCAGGGAATTCGCTTTCTCAGCCTGGACTGGGGAGCGTCCGGGACCAATCGTTACACGTTGACTTCCCAGTCCTTTAACTGGCTAAAGAAGCAACTGAATCAGAGCTGCCCTACTGTCATTCTCACCCATCACCCTCCCGTGTCCATAGGCATTCCGATGTTTGACGAAATGACACCGCCGGATCTGAACCGTCTCCACGAACTCATTGCCGGTTCCCCGGTGCTGGCCATCTTTCACGGACACACCCACCATCCGTGGGAGAATCGGATTGACGGGATCCCGGTATTCGGAACCGGCTCGGTGACCTACAGGCGCTGTTTGCATCACAACTACGAGCAGGGCATGGTGCTGGAGATCCATCCCCCACAGTATCGGGTCGTGACCATACACAGTGAC
This sequence comes from Acidobacteriota bacterium, assembly GCA_028874215.1. Taxonomy (NCBI): domain Bacteria; kingdom Pseudomonadati; phylum Acidobacteriota; species Acidobacteriota bacterium. The sequence continues at coordinate 96,261 of JAPPLF010000049.1, read as the reverse complement.
GGTTCGGTGTCTGCCCCGATTCACGAAGTACCCTGGCGATCATGAAGTGATCTTGTCTCTGTGGATGAAACTTCGGTCTGATCTTGCCGGCAGGTTGGAAGAGGACGGCTCAAGATCGATCCGGTTTCACAACCGATTTACGCTCTTGAGGTCGAAAGCCGCACCTGAAGCAACTCTACAGGCACCGATGGGTCACCTTGCTGAGCTGGTTCCACGCTCAACTCAAGAGAATTCGGTCCTTTTCTGATCAGATTCCCGGGCAACTGCAGGCCGATCCACGACTCCTGACTAGGTCCTGATCTTTCGACCCCCGGCGGGAAGCCGCTTTGGAGATCCATCCACTCCCGGCCGTGTTCGGAAGACGCTTCGGAAACGGCAGTACCGTTGAGGGTCCACCTGACGCGCCGCTGATCCACATCTCCCTTCCACTGGATGAGAAGGATGGCTTGGTCTATCGAATTGGGAGCATCCGAGACATTCAGCGTAAACTCCACACCTGCCACCCCGCTGACCGTGGTGAGTGCACGGGGAATTTGAGCAGGATAGCAGGCATCGGCCAGAGCCCCCTGCCCAGGCCGAACCGGAAAATCGGGGTCAACCTGGTACAGCTTGTTTCCGTGAGCCAGCTCGGCGGGCTCTGCCAGCCTCGGCACTGTGCCGAAATCCTCCGGATCAGTGGGTCCGTGATGAGTGTGCCAGTCATAGAGGTAAATGCCATCGACTCCTTCTTGCCAGAAACGGTGGGCGGCGGCGCGGACCGCGTCATAGTTGGAAGGGTCGTCGTTGGTGATGGCCGGGTCCCGGACATCGAACTTGGGCCGGCCGGTTCGGAACAAGGGATGAATGCGGTCCAGGCAACCGTAAACGGGGACCTCGTGCCGTTGTCCCAATTCAACCCATTCCTTCATGGGAATGGAGAAGGGCATCAATCCCGAACCGGCCATCAACAAGTCGACCCATCCCTGCTCCGTCCAGGTTTCCGGATCCAGTCCTACCGCAAGACACAGCTCCATGCTGTCCGGAACACGCACGGCAAGGAGAATCGGCCGGCCCTTCTGCTGAGCGAAATGATCGAGCCGCCGGCGCACCTGGTGAACGAAATCGTTCATGATGGGAATGTTTCGCCGCTGCTCGCCCAGCTTGAAAAACATGGGCATCCGGATCCAGTCCAGTTCGACTCCGTCGACGTCATAGCGCTGGCAGATGCCTTCGACGACTTCCAGAAAATGGGCCCGGGTTCCCTCCAATGCGTAATTGTAGGCAGGCCACGACCAGAGATCCCGGGACGCCAATCCCCTTCGGTCCAGCACGTCCTTGAGGGGATTCTCCGCGACGACTTGGCGTCTCAGCTCGGACTCTGAGGGAAGTACATTGGAGGGTGTTTTTCCCTGCTGTGCCCTCTGTTCCTCCAACCGGATGAATTTCATGACCCAGGGCAGATATTTTTTTTCCCAATGTTCCTGCGAGATGTAACCGAGCAGCAACTCGGGGTGCTGGAGCCGAAACGGCACCCAGTACCCTCGATTGGGAGGGAAGTAGGCGGCATGCGTATCATTCATTCGAATGGAATAGAAGAACTCCATCCCGTTACGACGAGCGAAGTCGACGACGTGTTTGACCGGGTTGGGCGCCAGGACGGCAATCTTCTCGGTGGGAAACTCCCAATCAGGTTCGTTCGTGTGGCCATTGTAAAAGATGGAGTTCACCTGAGTTCCTTCCAGGTATTTCATGGTGTAACTCAAGTATTGATCCACCGACCGAACCGGTGCCGGGAACGTTCCCCGCCCACGGGCAGTACTCTGGATGTCACTTCCGTCGTTGTTCCACACCAGCCGACGATTACGGCGGCGAGCCGCAAGGCGGTCTCTTGGAATCGATCGTGACCTCACGGCAGGACCTGCACTCTCCTGACTACAAGCCGTAGCCAGTGCAGAAACCGTTGCCAACTCTTTCAAAAAGACTCTTCGGTTCTCCAATTCGTTCCTCCTCTGAAGATCCTTACTGTCAGCCGTGCTTCGCCGGCCGGCATCAAACCCTCGGTAACAATCTAATGGCGGCATCCTGGAGTGCGGAAGCCTGTCCTCCGCTCGTCAACGCAGCGTTCCAGGTTCCTTTTTGCAGCACATGGCTGCTTCTCACCCGAGTCTGAATCACGACTGCTGACGGACGGCACGCAGAAAACAATTCCTAAACCTGAACGATTACTAGACCCGATCGATCTTGACTTCCAACAGATAGATTCGGCTGCGCTCGCCGGAATTGGGAGGAACCGGTTCCCAGCCGAACGGAGTCCGGTCGTAAACCAGGAAAACCCGGTTCGGAGAGACCTCGATCAGATCGATGTACGCCGATGTCTGTTTTGCATTCATCTGAAAGGAACTTGGAACCGTTCGATTGTGATGAGCCATGAGGTCGACGGATTCCCACTTCCGGCCACGGGAATCGCCGGAAATCCATAAAAAGAGTCCCGGCCGACCCGTCACAAGCGTCAAAGCACCATTGGCCAGTCGAAGCAACTGGGGGGCGACACTGTAAGCCGGCAGCCGGTCCACCCGAGACCAACTCTTTCCGCCGTCACCGCTGTAGGCGCGCGCCAACTTCTGATCTTCTCCGGTACCGACTCGGCTCACACACATCAGGTCTCCGTCTGCCAGTTGCACCAGGCAGGGCTCATCGAAGCCCTCCTTGGCATCGGGTACGGAGTCGGGTCCGGCGATTGTGGACAGATAGCGCCAGTGACGCCCTCCATCGTTCGAGGCCACTGCGACGGTGCCCCACCGAGCGTCACCCTCGAACCGCACGGAGATCGTAGCGACGAATTGGTCCAGTTCCAGAATATCGCTGAACCAGTTAATTCGGGCCCACCAGGTGCGGCTCTCCCGGGGCCAGGGTTCGACATCACGCGGCAGTCCTTCCACCACAGCTCCCCACGGCTCCACCATATAGCGCTTCCCTCCCCGATCGTATGTCCATCGGTGTGCGGAGAAGCGGCGGGACTGTCCGGCGGGATCCGGTTTCAAGTAGGTCGAAGTGCCGATGATCCGGCCATCGGGCAGACTGATCCTGGGCTCGCCGCAGCCGTTGTGAAATCCATTCACATCGTAAGCAAAATCAAAGTTCAGCCCCTCGTCGGTGGAAACGTAAACCGCCTGAGTGTTGGTGAGATTGGTATTGACATCCGCGTTCAAGGAATGATTGAGCATCAACTCACCAGTCGAAAACTTCTCCAGGCCCGGATACCAGCAGTGTCCGGACGCTGTTTCGGCCACTACCCGAGGTTTACGCAGCCGCAGTAGGAAGTCTCTCATCTGGATCTCCTCTCGCACCGTGGTGAAGCTCCTGGTTGAGGTCGCAGACAGCCCCGCGACGCCAACGGCTGCCAGATGCCTCGATCCAACCTGAATGAATTCGCGCCGGCTGGACTGTTCTTCCAGGTTACTCCGATACCGGTTCTTCCTTGTAGAGTCCACCGTTCCCTCCCTTACGAAAATACGAACTATTCGAAAGCTCGTTGGTCATTTCGAATCAACTGGCGTGGAATCTGATTCTTGGCCCCAAATTGGTGGCCAACTCCTGAAACAGCCGCAGCCGAGGCTCTCACTCGGAGTCCCTTCCGGTCAGCGAAGCCGGAAGTGGCAGTAACGGCTACCGTGGATGTCCTTCTCGTGACACCAGAACCCAACGAAAAAAGACCCGTCAGAAAAGGTCGCAATTCGGGGCTCTCCGAAGGCAAAGTCGGCCCAGTACATGGCCTCCGTATCCTGATCCTCCTCCCGGAAACCGGCGACTGCCTTCCAGAGGATTTCTTCGAACTCAAGATGAAAACCTTTTTCGTCGGGACGGGCGGTGGCAAACCCAACACCGGGAGGATTGCCGTACCGCCGGTTGAAAGCACAGGCTACCCGGCCATCTGGGAGTGCGTGAACAGCGGTCGTCTGGCCGATCAGCGTGGTGGATCGATTGGAGCAGAAGCTCTTGCCCCCGTCCCGGGAAATACTGTATTGAACAGGCAGGTCTTCACCCGCTTCCATATCACGAGCATAAGCAATGCCGAGAAGTCCGCCGTCGGCCATCTCTTCCACCCACACCTCTTGGTAGGCAATTTTCCCGGAAGGATCCTCCATGAATTCGGCAAAATCGGGCCAACTCTCTCCCTGATCATGGCTTATCATGACGGCCGCTTTTCCCTGATTGGCGTTCGTGCCGGTGTGATCCAGCCAGGGCGCGAAAGGAGCCAGCCAGTCTCCTTGCCGGGTGGCACAAATCACTCCGCCCACTTCGGGAGGCTCGGGATAACACATGGGAATGGACCTGACAGGACTCCAGCTGACACCCTGATCATCTGAGACGGAGAAGATCAGCTCAGTGTGGGAAGCTCCCCCAGTCTTGCGGTCATAGTAGGTCTCGCCGGCAGCGGGAGTGTCCCAGAGCATCCCTAATCCCAGCAACTTCCCGTTCCGGGTCCGGCTCACATTGAGCCGACCGCTCTTCCCGGACGAATGCCAGTCCCACATCGGGCCCTGATCTTGCCAACTGCTCCCCCGATCGTCAGAGCGGAAGATCCGGCTATAACTGCGCCCGGTTCCGATTTCGAGGTGGAATCCGACGGACGCAATCAAAGTGTCGTCCGCCAAGCGGACGATCTGGCAGTGCCTGGGATAGGCTCCGTTTTCGTCCGGCTGGCTTAAGAAATAGCCCTCTGAAAATATTTCAACTCTCTTCACCGATCACCCTCCACGACCACGTGACAATTAAAGTCAGGAAATTGCCCGACGATCTGCGGTGGTTCCTCACGTCGCGCTCCGCGGATTCGCCCAGTCGCTTCTTGCGACCCTTTGGCGGTGGTTCAGTCGAACCACCACAGCGGCTTGCTTTCCCGAATACTCCTCTATTCTTCAGTGTCCCGCCACCAGGTAAGAAATCAGCAGCCAGGGCAATAGGGCTAAACTGCCCCACATGAGATTTGTCTTCCAGCCTTTTTCGCGCGTCGGAAGCATGCTTAAGAGCGGGCCAAAGATCAGGCCCGCCAGTAAGGAAACGACGGCAATCCATTGAAAGCTCACACCGGGCTGGCCGGTCAACACGTCCCAGAACGCGATCAGAGCGCCTGCCAAAAAACTGTAAATGGCTCCAAACGCCGCCCCAAAAGGGGTGGCAAAGGATACGAACAAGGCCAGAAAAAAGAGAATGAACAGGGGGACGAGAAAGAGGTAGTTGGTCTTGACTGCCACCTCCTGGATGTTACCGGGCACCTTGTCGATGATGGAACTGATCAAGACTACGGCTACTCCAATGCCCACAGTGAGATAGCGCGCTGTCGCCAGGTGATGTCTTTCCGTGCCCCTATTGGACCGATTGAGGAAATCGACCATGATGACCGTAGAAACAGAGTTGATCCCAGAATCAAGACTGGACATCACGGCAGCAAACATTGCCACAATGACCAATCCGGCCAAGCCGATAGGGAGATAGTTTGCAACGTAGTGCGGAAATATATAGTCGGCATCTTCAAGCAGACTTTGACCGTCGGGAATGAGGTGCGGATTCACACTGAAAAAGCCAAGCAGCGCAAATCCGACTAACGCCAGGACCACGGTAATGAAGATGCCGGCCACGGAGTTGACCAGGAAAGCGCGTCGTGCCGCCGTGGCGTCCCGGGTGGCCAAATAGCGTTGAATCGCCAGTTGGTCGGAACCGGCCGTACAGATCCAGTAGATCAGGCTGTTCAGAAAGGCGCCCACAACAGTGGCGCGTACTGCCGGGTCCAAGGAGAAAACGGGCTGAACGTCCCAGTTGGGGGCCCAGGACGTTGGAAACCAAGCATAAAAGCTGCCCAGTTCACGATTGATCAACGCAATCGTGAGAACCGCCCCCCCGAAAAGAATGAAAAACTGGGTCACGTCGGTGATCACCACGGCACGCAGGCCGCCCAGTGCCGTGTAGATCACGGTGACGAATCCAGCCACGATCACGATATAAGGGAGAGTTTCCAGAGACCAACCTAACACCACGACCATGACTCTTCCGGTGAGGTAAATCATCAGCGCCATCCATACCAGCCGGGTGACAATGAAAATGAACGACCCCAGCAATCGGATCCGGGTTCCGAGCCGGCCTTCCAGGATCTCGTAGGCGCTGGTGACGGGCAGACGCACCAGATACGGAATCAGGCCGTAGCCGACGATGACATAGATGAGCGGGATCATGGCCACACTGGCGAGAACTACGGGGCCATGTTTGATCATCTCCCCGGGATGAGCCAGGTAGGAAACCGTGCTGAGCAGAGTGGCGAAAAGGGATATGCCAATGGCGAAGGAATTCATGTTTCGTCCGCCGACAAAAAATTCCTCGGTACTTTTCAACTTGCGCGATAGAAACCATCCGACCCCCAATACCGCAGAGCCGTAAAAAAGCATCACGGCCCAATCCAGCCAACTTAAACCCCGATGTTGCCGGCGTTCGATACGCAAGAGGGCGTTGGCGGCGCCGACGCGCACATCGATGTCTCCGCTCCTCAACAGGGCTTCCAGCACACCCTCATCTTGCCGATCTCCCGAAGCTCCAAGGGCGCCGCACACTTCGACTTTCTGCGCCGTGTTCCCCGTTGTGAGGTATTTCAACAGCTCCTGCCGAGCCTTCGACCTCCGTTCTCCGGAGGAATGGACGAAACCGGCGCCCAGGGCATAGACTCGGCTGCGGTCCTCGGAGGATGCGCTGAACGCGACTCTTTCTAATCGAGCCAAGGTAGTGGGCTGGATCTTTTTCAGGTTTCGGAATGCGTAACTGACGTTGGCGCGCCCGTCCGAAAAATCCAGAAGCTCAGCCAGAGCCCCTTCATCGTCAGCGTCCCCTGAGTTGGCCAAGGCCCACCGGGCGAAGGCGCGAAAAGAGCCTGTTTCTTCGCTCGCGACCTGTAGGAGTTCCGCCGGCCTCTCGGAGTAGCCCAGTTTGGCCAGCGCTTCCACGGCATGCACTCGGTCAACACCTTGGACATCCAGAAAGGCATCGCGGATCTTTCCGACATACCTTTTGGCGGCCGCTTGATCATTGCCTTGCGCTTTAGCCAGCGCTCTCCACAACCCGATGCGATAGAAGGGACCCGCGCTGGCCAATTCCTTTTCCAGCGCGTCCTTGACTCCCACGGAGTAGCCATTCCAGAGCAGTGCCTCCGCGGCTCGCACTTTGGTCCACTGGCGGCCTTCTTCCAATGCCTGACGCAGGATGAAAACCGCCTGTTCCCGACGTTCATCCTGCTGGGTGATTGACGCTGTGGGCGCGGCACCAACCCACGCCATGGACAGGACGAAGCTCAGCCAGCAGACCCAAAGAAGCAAGTAAACGGACGCTGTGCCGATACCTGCGGAGAAGCGCACTCCGCCGTGGGACGTGGAGCTTCCGCCGTTCCTATCAGAGAGACGAGGCGGTATGAGTATACGAAATCTTGGAGTTATGTCGTGATGGCAGGGTGTTGTCGATTCGCTCACACCTCGTTTTTCTGCGAAGCTGTCACCCCGCCCGCTGCAATTGGGATCTAGTCTGCAGATTCACCGGCGGCAGCGCAGCAGGCCCCATCAGAACGCGTATCGGATACCCAATTGTATGCGCCGCATGGGATAGGCATTCCGCAGCGTAACGGTTCCGGGTTGTGAGACATCGATCCGCTGGCTCGGGACGAACAGATTCGGATGATTCGTAGCGTTGGCCATCTCAACGCGTACTTCCGCCGTATGGGTCTCGGTACCCGGAATGGCGAAGAGTTTCGAAATCCCAAAGTCCAAGTTGACGAAGTTGGGTCCGTCGATGATGTTACGTCCCACATTTCCCTGACCTGTTCCGGACCGGGCCGTAAAATGGGTGGGATCAACCCATCGCTGTCGGCTCGGCTTCGGTAGTCTGTCCGGCCCCTTGTTCGGTGCCCAATCCGGCCGCAGCACACCACCCCAAAGCACATTTACGGGTGCTCCGGAATTGGCGTCGAGGAGGAAATTCACCTTCCAGCCTCCCAGGACAGCGTCAATTATGCGATTCCAATCGCCGCCCCACAGCCGCTGCCGACCGAACGGCAGCTCGTAGATTCCCGACAGATTGACGATATGTGTCATATGGCCTTGGCCTCGACCCCATTCCTCCTCCTTCCGGACCTCCACAGCGGCGCCGACCGTGGTATCGAAATGTTCCGGTGTATCATTATGCAGACTACCCAATGTGTAGTTGGTACGAAACGAGAGTCCCGCCGCAAAGCGCCGCTCCAGCGTCATCTGAATGGCATGATATTTGCTATCGTGACCACTGGAGCTGATCCGGAGTCCGTTACCCAGTGTGAAATTGTCGTATCCGTACAGGGATGCGAATTTCTGTCCCCTGTGCTCGAACTCGAGATGAACTCCGCGGGAGCCGATGTAGCCCACTTCCGCTGCCAGACTGCCCGGCAGTTCCTTTTGGATCGTCAGGTTCCAGTGCTGCATATAGGGATTATGAAATCCGTTTTCCGGCATGCGGATGTTGCCGACGGTCAAGTATTGCAGCCTTGACACCTCTGGCTGTAGCTCGTCCCAGAGGAAGACGCGACCACCCGTAGTGCCAAAGGCTCCAAGATTGAGCCACGCCTGCCAGGGAGCCACTGAAGACGAATTTCGATTGACGGCAAAGCCCTGAGGGCTTCCGTAAAAGATACCGTATCCGGCGCGGACGACCATATTGCCGGTTCCGAAGGGACGATAGGCGATTCCGAGTCGAGGTCCAAAACTGTCTTTGTCCTCGTCGAAGAAGGTCTGCGCGGGGCCGTCGAACCGGTGGGGGAACAGCAATGCTGCCCGCTCATCGGGGGTCATCTGGTCATGGGCATCGGCCGGATAAATTACTTCATCGGTGACGAGGTCGTAACGGGCTATCCGGGCATTGCCGATAGGACCAAACGGAGCAAACCAGTCATGGCGCAGACCGATGTTGACGGTCAGTCTGGGGTTCACCTTCCAATCGTCCTGAATGAAGAACGAAATTCTCCACCTCTTGCTCTTTCTCCACTGGGGAGTGAACTGAAAGCCGGCGAAATTATAGTCGCCGATGAGGAAGTCGGCGGCTTGGTTCGTGGTCCCGTTGTCGGTGCCCCAGCCCAGCCAGTACTGCCCGGTTGAACCGCACGCCCCGATCGCGCGGTGACGATCCTGGAGCAGGTCTGCCCCTATCTTGATGAAGTGATTCCCGTGGTGGACGCTGAGCGAGTTAGAGACTTGGTAGTTATAAGACATCCGTTCATTGAACGGCGTCGCCCAGAGTCCGAAGTAGGAGCCGAAGCCCCTCACATTGACGCGGGGGACGCCGTGAAGATGCGTGTCTTCATCGGACGGATGAAAGGCCATACCAAAGTTCTTGGCATAATTCTCAGACCTGTTGGTCTGGGCATAACCTCCCTTGTGAAAGGCATAGCCCGCACGACCCTCCCAGATCACTTCCGGGGTGATACTCCACGCCCCTCCCAGCACCGAATTGACATTGTCGGTGTTATTGGAAAGGTCGCTGGCACGTTCGCAACCAGCGCCACAATCGATGGCCGGGGCGACCACTCCCGCGCGTGTCGTCCATAAGGTTGAGCTGAAGATGGAGAAATCGTCAGAGAAACTGTGGTCGATTCGGATAACGTGTTTCGGCTCAAACGTACTGGCGTCGAAGTTGCCATTGTAGTTATAGGCACCATCGAATCCCTGGTTGGGACGAGGCAGGATCTGGAGCATGTTCTGCGTCGCCGCACTGAATTGCGATGAAGGAATCACTCCGTTGGGGTACGGTTCCTTGGTATAGGGATCCACCGGCAGACCCCACGGGGACTGGGAGAAGTCCCCTGCCAACTCGGCGTCGTCCAACATGTAACCTCGCTTGACGTCCTCGCTGGGGCTTCGAAACTTCTCAAAGTTGTAAAAGAAAAATGTCTTGCCGGTTCCGTCGTACAAACCCGGTACCCAAACGGGGCCACCAATACTGCCTCCATAATCGTCCTGCTCGTACACCGGCTTGGATGCCGCGAAATAGGGAATGGCCGCCCAGTCTCCGCGGCGGGAAAACCAGTAGACGCTTCCGTGGAAGTCATTGCTTCCCGACTTGGTTCGAACATTGACAATGGCCCCCATGGCCCTCCCGTGTTCAGCCGCGTAAAGGTTGCGAACCAGCTCGAACTCGGCAATCGAGTCGAGCGGGGGCTTAACGGCCATGTCCGCGTTGTGATCATCCATGGAGCGGATGCCGTCGATACTGTACTCGTTGTCACGGGCACGGGCCGCACCCACGACGAGATTGGTTTCCTGATACCCCATTGCTGCGGGTGCCCGAGTGGAAACTCCGGCGGTGGTCTTGGTCAAGTCTAAAAAGTTTCGACCGAAGAGCGGCAACTCGGTAATTTCACGGTCCTTGACGATTATTTCCAGGCTGGATGTCTCCGACCGCACAAGCTGGGTCCCTGCACTTACGGTGACCACTTCGGCTACGGCCCCGACTTCCATGGTCAGGTCGACACGCACCGTGCTGCCTGTTTCCAACAATACATTCTGAGCGACAGCAGCTTTGAATCCGGCCATCTCAGCACGAATCTCATAGGCACCGATGTTGGTCAGCTGGGCGATGAGGTAGTCCCCGGTATCGTTGGTGACAACCGTGCGTGTCTGATCGGTTGCCGTGTGGCGGGCAGTTACCTCCACTCCGGGAATCACACCTCCCGAATCATCCTTTACCGTTCCCACAAAGCTTTGGCTACTTTGTCCCCAGAGCAAAGCAGAACCGCCGACCACAACCCAAATTGCGACCAGCCAGTTCAGACACCAGATGCCACGGTTAGCTGTGTAATGGCTTCTCATCTCTACCCCTCCTGAAAAAGCCTGGGATTGGCGGATGACCTGCACTCTCGCCGAAGGTCGACCAGAGACACCTTATAAATTATATATTGTAGGCTCCGAAATTCGGGGAGATTCTAAATTAGAAATTTTCTACTGTCAAGTATGTTTCGATTTTTCCCCAGGATGATCTCACGCTTGTCATTTGTGGAGTGTCCTCCACAACGCGAAGGGGAAGGGAGATAAGTTCCCCAGGATCCTTGGCCGAGGTCGCCAAGTGATCCGGGGCTGGTAGCCATTGACCTCTGATCCAGTCCGGCCGGAAGGAACCAGTTTGGGCCCGGATGGGGCCACAACGGTCGGGACCGAGCCGGAGGATCCCAAGATCCGGGGGGCGGGAGGTGGAGTTGTGATCGGAGACAGCTCAGGAAGCGAACTGAGCCGCATGCGGTGACCGCACGGATCGCTTTGCTCCGTTTCATCGAGAAGTGTTGGACTGCGGCTTGAACCTGTGGGAAACCGCGATGGAAGATAATCTCCAGCACCGTCTGGGTGACGATCGCATTGTTGGGCGTCCCGGTACCCGTATGCCTCGGACACGCAGCTTCGCCGACTGTGGTGTCCGGGAGGCGGAGGTTGCGGTTCTCGACGACCCAATGGCCGCCTGGACGGTCCCCCGCTGATCATTGCCGCGTTCTCCATTCAGAAATGCGGGTCAGAGAAGCATACCCGCGCGACCCATCGATTCCCGGGAGACCACAATCAGATCTTCGCCAAATATGACGGTGCCCTGAAAAATCTCATGAACCTCCGAGATGACCTGTTCCCGCACGCCCGGTCCGTCGATCTGTCCCGTGAAATGGGTCAGAACGACTATTTTGACGCCCGCATCCCGGGCCAGAGCGCCGATCATTCCGGGGCTCCCACAACCCCTCGCCATGGCCTCGTTGAGTTCCGTGCCGGAAAGGTAGTGGCACATGTGAATGAGCACGTCGGCACGTTCGCAAAAGGAGACCATTCGATCGGTGGGCCCGGAGTCTCCACTGTAGACCAGAGATCGCCCTTCCGATTCCAATCGATAGGCAAAGTATGGTTGAACATGGGAAACTTCGATAGCCCGGACCATCCAGTCGTCTCCCCGGAACTCGGATCCACTTTCCGCTTCGGCAATGACGGGCCGCGGACGTTCTCTCGCCCCGGTTCCGCCGCGGGCGCGATAGATCGCCACGCTCATTTCGTTCCGGGTCCTGGCCTCCATATCGGAATCGAAGATCCCGTCTTTTTCGAATAGGGCTTTTGCGATTCGCCGGATCGGCCGGGGACCATAAATCTTCAACTCGGGAATTTTCCCCGCCCCTTGTCCCAGCGCTGAAGAACGTAGTGCGGAAGGTCGATGCAATGATCGTAATGCCAATGGGTTGTGAAAAGTTGTGTGATCTCGGTCGGCTCTTTCCCCGTCTCCAGAAAACGGCGGTAGGAACCGGGACCGCAGTCGAACACGAAACATTCCGACTCGGTTTCCACCGGGTAGCCCGAACCGGCCCGCTTGACTGAAGGTGTCGGAGTCCCGGTCCCCAGTAGAGTCAGTCTCACTCGGCTGTCTCCCTGACGCTGCAGATCAAGGCATGTCCCGAAAATGGGTTGCCATTGGATTCTTCCCTTGCAGGACGGCTCCTGCAAGTGCCTCGGAGCTTTACCGGCGACGAGATCGAAACTATCCTTGTGCCGAATGCAACCCGACTCCTGACCTTGGTCTGACCCGCCAATGCCGCCCCAACTGGTCATCTCCAACGGAACCCTGCTGGACGGGACCGGCGCCCCGCCAAGACGCGCCGACGTGGCAGTCTCCCAGGGCAGGATCTCGGACGTCGGAGATCTCGGATCCGTCTCCGACGTCCCCCGGCTCGACGCCTCCGGCCTCTTCGTCGCGCCCGGTTTCATCGACATCCACAGCCATTCCGACTACTCCCTGGTGGTGGACCCGCGGGCGGTCAGCGCCGTCAGCCAGGGGGTGACCCTTGAGGTGATCGGAAACTGCGGCCACGGCTGCGCCCCGGTGGAGAGCGTGGACTTGGCGGCCAGCAACATCTACGGCTACCAGTCCTCCCTGGGCATCCCCTGGAAGACCATGGCCCAGTACCTGGACCACCTGGAGTCCCTCGAACCGGCCCTCAACGTCGCCACCCTGGCCGCCAACGGCAACCTGCGCCTGGCCACGCTGGGCCTGGCGGACCGTCCTGCCGACCCGGGGGAGTTGAGGCAGATGGAGAAGTTGCTTGCCCAGGCCCTGGAGGAAGGGGCGTACGGATACTCCACCGGGCTGGAGTACAACTGCGAGCAGGGCGCCAGTGAAGAGGAGGTGGCGGCCCTGTGCCGGGTGGCCCGGAAGGCGGGCGGCTTCTACGCCACCCACACCCGGAACCGGGCGGGCGAGGCCAGGGAGACCATCGCCGAGGCGATCCGGACGGCCGCGGCGGCCCGGATCCCGCTGCAGATCTCGCACATCGCCACCGTGGCCCGGCTGGCGCCGGACAGCCACTGGGCGGTCCAGCAGGCCCTCGACCAGGTGGAGGACGCCCGCGCGCGCGGCCAGGACGTCACCTTCGACCAGCACACGCGCATCTTCGGCACCACCAACCTCAGCACCATGCTTCCCCAATGGGCCTTGGAGGGAGGACCCGGGGCCATCGCCGAACGGCTCAAGGACCCCCGGATCCGCAAGAAGATGAGCGCGCACCACAGCATCATCGTCTCTCTGGCTCAACGGGACTGGAACCGCATCGTGGTCTTCCACAGCCGCGCGCTGCCGGAGATCTCCCAGAAAAGCCTGGCCGAGATCGCCGAGACCTGGAACCTGGAGATCTTCGACGCGGTCTGCGAAATCCTGCTGGCCGAGATCGACGACCTGCACGCCACCATGGTCATCTGCTTCGCCTACGAAGTGGCGGACCTCCACCTGCCCTTCGCCAGTCCCCACTGCATGCCCGGCTCCGACGCCATCGCGCTGGCGCCGGACGGCCCCCTGAAGAACGAGACCTTTCACGGCGCCTACACCTGGGCCGGCTACTTCTACCGCACCTTCGTCCGGGACAAGGGTCTGCTCACTCCCCAGGAAGCCGTCCGCCGCATGACTTCATTCCCCGCCGCGCGCCTGGGTGTCACGGACCGGGGCACGATCCGGAAGGGCATCTGGGCCGATCTGGCCATCTTCGATCCCGAGGCCTTCACCGACTGCGGAACGACATTCCACCCGAACCAGGTCTGCCGGGGAATGGTCCACGTCCTGGTCAACGGAACGCCGGTCCTGGAGTCGGGACGGCTGACCGGGGCCAGGACGGGACGGGTGCTGCGCAGCGGATAGGGTCCCCTGCGGCGCCGGTCGGTCCCGGAAACCCGATTCAGAACGACATGAACCGGGAGTCGGGAAACGGCTCGATCAGTTCGTCCGCGGCGGGTTCCGCGTGGTGGATCTGGAAGGCGTAAAGGTCTCCCTCCCGGAGATAGAACCGCAAGCGCACGGGACGGCCGGCCAACTCTGCCAGGTCTTCCTGATGCCTCCAACGGACCGGCTGTTGGACACCGTCGAATCTGCCGAGAACGCAGTCCGCCTGAGTATACCCCTCAAGGGGAGTTCCCTCGGCATCCAACACCTCCACCTTCAGATCTCCTTGAGGCACCTGGGCGTTGACCGTGAGGAGCCGGCCCTGGAAGACCAGGGGGTGGGTGGTCAGGACCCCCACGTCCCGCTTGGCTCTCCGGGAGACGAATCCGTTGGTCCGGAACTCGGCCAGACCGGGCCAGATCCGGTAGTCGGGGCTTTTGGCAAGGAACGACTCCGGCGTTTCTCCGGTGTTGGCGGTCAAATCCGCCCAGAAACGGCTCCTGGCATCTTCAACCGTGCCATGAGTTCCCCGTCTCCAGCTCCAAGCCGAGGGCATCAGAGACCAGGAGAAGCCCTTCGTCGAGGGAGGCGCCAGGTACGGACGTTCCACGAAAGTCTCGTCGGCAACCAGATCTTGAGCGTCCTTCCCCCCCATGCCGCTGTACAAGCCGGAGAGCTTTTCGCGAATCCAGGCGTGGAAGTGGAGATAGTTGCCCCCGTGATAGAAAATTCGGGTTCGTTCGCCCTGCCGGTGCCAGCCGGTGGGCAGGTAGACGACACCCCAGTCGAAGGCCCCCGGGGGGCCGTTGGCCAGCCATGCCTGTTCTCCACCCGGCTGCTCCCAGTGGATGCCGTTGCGGCTCACCCAGAGCTGCAGATCCAAGTGCTGGGTGCGGACGTTGTAGCGGGGGAAGAACCCCACGTACGAGTCCCCCAGCCGTCGCACCCGGAAGCCGTAGTTGTGGAGATTGGGATCGGACACCTCGGGAACCCAGATGTAGCGGGCCTCCCAGTTGATGCCGTCCCGGGTGACGTGACGGGCCAGGGTCCGGGCCTTGGTGGAGTTGTCGTACCGGATCCGGCCGCGCCCCCGGTTGGGGGGACCCGGGGAGGTATAGGCCACGAACTCTCCGGTCGCCTCGTCGTAGCCCATGGCCGCCGTGGTGTCGCCGGAAACGGACATGGTTTCGGTGCCGCCCTGTCCCAGCCCCAACACGGGCGTGGGGCTGGTGACATAGCTCTTCCCGTCCTGGTCCCAGACCACCAGGTAGTAGCCTCGGCGCAGGGCCGAGCGATCACTGGTCTGCTGGCCGGTGAAGAGCCACAGGCGGGCCCCGCGCAGGTCCGGGTTCCCCCGGCGCCTGTAATCCCAGACACCGGAGAACCCGGGAAAGAGATCCCCCGGTTGGGTCACGTTCAACCCGGCCAGGATGTTGTTGGCTCGCGAGCCGTCGAATTCCACCCGGCCCAGGTCCGGCTTCGTCCAGGTGACAAGATCCTGGGAGACGGCCAGCATGTGATAGCGGGTCCGGTCGTAGTTGACGTGGCGGTAGGTCAGTTCGTAGCGCTTCTTCTCGCGATTGTAGCGGGCCGAGTTGTCCAACAGGATGGAGTGGCCTTCGTAGGGACGGTCGGGTGAGAGGATGGGACCGTCCGTTACTTTTCGCGCCGGATGAAACACTTTCCGGAGACCGCGCGACTCGGCCACCAGGTAGTCGTCCACCAGGAGTTGCGGTCCATCGCCGATCCTGGCCGCATCGTCCACGCGCGGCGCCGGTCCGTTTCGAAACAGTTGGACGGTTCTTACCACCCCGTCCGGCGACACCTTCCCCTCCCGAAGGAACCGGACACGAGCCCGGTAGACCCCCGGCAGCAGGCCGTCCAGGGAAAACGTCACGTGCGTATTGAGCTGGGTCAGCGACACCTGAACGGGCTCGGCGACTCGTTGACCGGTCGAAGGCTCCACCAGGTCCACCACTGCCGGAAGTTCGTCGGCCAGGGCGCCCGGGAGCAGTTTCAGATCCAGTCCCGCTTCGGCGTCGTCGATGTAAAGGAGCCGATCCAGGTCCGCCCAGATCCATTCCTGGGGCGGAAGGCGAAACAGGGTCTGGAAGACGGTTTCTTCCGTAACCGGATCCCGGCCTGAGACCCTGAGCGTGTACTCCCCGGGATAGAACTGCTTGGGCCGATGCACCCAGGGACCGTGTCCCAGCAGCGGACCGAGACCGAAGCTGACCGGCCGGGGACCGTCTGAGGCTTCAACGTACCGCTCCCGGCGAGTCGATCCTCCGTTGGGAAAGGTGAGATCGGCACGAACCAGGAGCGCCGGCGACGGACCCAACCGGAATTGCACCGCGTGGTCCAGATCCCCCTCGAACGCCAGGGAAAAGCCGGAGACCAACTCGGACGGTGGGGCCGCGCCCTCCAGGTAGGAATCGAGTGGTACGCCGGCTTCGGCGGTCGACAGGCCGAGAGCCGCAATCATCAGGAAAAGTGCCAAACCCGGATTCAAAACTCCAAAGCTCGAAGAAGTTCCCATTTTCAGACCCCGATCTTTAGTACGAATTTCCCGTATCCGCCGGTCCCCCGTCGTCAGCGTAGCCGATGAGCCGGCTTCAATCCATGACCGCATTGTCCCTGGATCAGGGTCCGATCTACAATTCGAACATGATTCTGCGAAACCGGTTCATGCTCGCAGGGTTCCTGATGATCGGCCTGATTGCGGCTCAGGGCTGCCCCGCAAAGGCGCCCGCCAGGCCGCCCAACATCGTCTTCATCCTGGCCGACGACATGGGGTATTCGGACCTGGGATGCTACGGCGGCGAAATCGAGACGCCGAATCTGAACGCCCTTGCTGCGGGGGGACTGCGTTTCACCCAGTTCTACAACACGACCCGGTGCTGGCCGACCCGGGCGGCTCTGCTGACCGGATATTACGCTCAGCAGGTCCGGCGCG
The DNA here is from genome assembly GCA_028874215.1 of Acidobacteriota bacterium. Lineage (NCBI taxonomy): Bacteria > Pseudomonadati > Acidobacteriota > Acidobacteriota bacterium. The sequence goes on along the minus strand of JAPPLF010000049.1, from coordinate 79,103 downwards.
ACGTGCTGCCCGGTCACTGCGGAGGAGGCGTCACCGTCCGTCCGGAGTGGGCTCCGTTGCTGCCCGACCTGCTGGAACCGGCGGGCTATCGCAGCTACCACAGCGGCAAGTGGCATATCGACGGCAAGGTGCTGGACGGCGGCTTTGATCGTTCGCTCGACATGAGAAACGACGGCAACTTCTTCACCGCCGCCGGGAACGCCGTCGACGATCAACCGATCGAACCGGCCGCGGACGAGTCCGGGTATTACGCTACCACCGCCACCGTCGACCACGCCCTCGACTGTCTCCGGGAGCATGCGGACGCCTACCCTCATCGACCCTTCTTTCACTACATCGCGTTCATCGCGCCCCACTTCCCTCTCCATGCCCTGCCCCAGGACATCGCGCGGTACCGGGACCGGTACCTGGACGGCTGGGACGTCATGCGGCAGCAACGCTTCGCCCGGCAAAGAGAGATGGGACTGGTCAATACGATCCTGTCGGACCTGGAGAGAGAGGTCGGACCCCCGTATCACTTTCCGGAAGCCCTCCGGAAGCTGGGGCCCGGCGAGATCAACCGCCCGCTGCCGTGGAATGAGTTGACGGAGGAACAACAGCGTTTCCAGGCGACGAAGATGGCGATCCATGCGGCGATGGTGGATCGGATGGATCGTGAGATCGGCCGCGTGATCGAGCAGCTCAAGGCCATGGGCGCCTTCCGGAACACGCTCATCTTTTTCGCCTCCGACAACGGCGCCAGCGCCGAGATCATGGTGCGTCATGGCGGTCACGATCCGGAGGCCCCTCCCGGGAGCGCGGCCACTTATCTCTGTCTCGGCCCCGGTTTCTCCAGCGCCTCCAACACTCCGTTCCGGCGCCACAAGACCTGGGTCCACGAAGGCGGCATCAGCACGCCGCTGGTGGCGCACTGGCCCGAGGGGATCCGGGCCCGCGGCGAGCTCCGGCACACTCCGGGTCACGTGATCGACATCGTCCCCACCATCCTGGACGCCGTCGGCATCCGGAAACCGGCGAGTCTGGGCGGCCGGGCCGTCCCCGACGCTCCTGGCCGAAGCCTCCTGGGCACGTTTGCTGAAGACAAGGCCATCGATCGCGAATTCCTCTGGTGGCTGCACGAAGGAAATCGCGCGGTACGCGCCGGCGATTGGAAGCTGGTCGCCTCGAAGGGAGATCCGTGGGAGCTGTACGACCTGTCGACGGACCGTGCCGAGGCTCGAAACCTGGCTCAGGACGATCCCGGAAGAGTCAAGGCACTGGAAGCGATCTGGCAGCGCGAACTCGAAGCGATGAAGAGGGTGGCAGCCTACGCCAAGCCGAGTGAATCCGACCCTGCCAAGTGACACGTGGCCGCACGGCCATCGATGTCTTGACAGGAGACTTCCAGGTTGGTCTCGGAATGGATTCGGCTCTCCCGAATCTACGTGTCAGAAACTCCGGGCCGGGACCATTTCATAGACCTTCTGGTGCAGGGCGATCTCGGCCTCTTCGAATCCTCCCCGGTGAATGACGAGGCGGTGGCGCAGATCCAGAGGCTGTCCCCGGGGCAGGTCCACGGGATGACGGCCGGGAAAGGCGACATTCTGCATCCCGTAGTTGCGCAGGAGCCATCTTGGAGGAAACTCGGGATAGCTGGGATGGGTCAACATGCCGATGCCCGAAATCATGCCGCCCAGCCCGAATGTTCCGCTGTAATCGGCCCAGGGGCTGGACTCGCCGACCCGGTCCCCTTCCTGGATTCCCGACTGGTCATGGATGCGGCCGTCCGGCGAGGCGTGGACCCGGACCGTGAAGCCGGAATATCCACGCGGATTCTCCGAACCGCCGAGACGGATCCCATCCACCAGGGCCCGGAATCGAATGTGGAAGTCGATGACCTGGGAGTCCGGCGTGGATCGAAACACCTGGATCCGGACCCGCTCCCGGACCAGCGGAACCAATTCACCGGCGTCGTCCCTCACTAGCGGGGAGGTCCAAAGTGCGGTCGCCTCCAGAACGGAAAACAATGGTCCGTCGAGGAATCGGACGTGTTCCACTTCGGTCAGGAAGTCCTTCGTCAGCCATGGGTCGCCGGCCTTTTCGTCTCCGACCCAGAGTTGATGCCAAGCCCAGAAGATCCCCCGGTGATGCAAATGGTCGTCGGGGAAGTCATGGGTCAGCACCTGTCCGTCGAGGCCGTACAGGGGATGAACGTAGCCGGCCCGCGTATAACGTCCGTCCAGCGAGCGGGGCGCCGACTGGTAGAAGAGTACCGGGCGGTCTCCTTCGGAGACCAGGTATCCCTGGTCATCCGAGACCATTCGGAAGGCCGGTGCGGCCTCTCCCGGGTCCGGCTTGACCGAGTGACTCCCGGCTGCGGGCACATCGCCCATCAGCCATAGAATCCCGGTCTCGGGATCCGACTGAGCCGACGTCCCGTTTGGGTTTTTCCCCACTACGGTAAAGACCCGTCCCTGGGGAACCCGGCTCTCGAAGGCCGCCGCCACCGGGGAGGACCACCCTTCGGGAATGCCTTCGGGAACGCGAACTCTGGCGCCTGAAGGAAGCTCCTGACCCGGCCCGGCGCACCCGGCGGGCGGCCAGACCAGGAGGGCCAGCACGGCCACCCGTCTCAAAACCCGTTTCTGACTCTCGAATCCGCTCATGACGATTGCAACGGTATCGGTCCTGGCCTGCGGCGGCAAGACCGGCCCCGGCACTTCCCAATGAATCTTCTCCTCTGAGAGAATAGGCGCCCTCAAACGTGGTCGAAGGAACGCCAATCGAAATTTCCCTGGGGAAGAGATCGAGAGCATGAGCAACGAGAATTCCTTGATTCGAGTCGGCCTCGTCGGGGCCGGCGCCAACACACGCAGAAAACATATTCCCGGGTTCCAGGCCTGCCCCGGCGTGGAGGTCGTGACGGTAGCCAATCGGAGTCTCGAGTCCTCCCGAAGCGTGGCTCGAGACTTCGGGATCCCCAGGACCAGCGATTCCTGGCAGGAAGTGGTCGGGGACCCGGAGGTGGATGCCGTCTGCATCGGCACTTGGCCCTACCTGCACCGGGAGGTCACCTGCGCCGCGTTGGAGGCGGGAAAGCATGTCCTCTGCGAGGCCCGCATGGCAATGGACCTGAGCGATGCCCAGGCCATGCTCCAAGCTTCCCGTGAGCATCCCGAGCTGGTGGCCCAAGTGGTTCCCACGCCCCTGGGCCTGCCTTACCACCGGGCCGTCCGGGAGTTCATCGACTCCGGAGGGCTGGGGAGAATGCTCGCCGTGGAGGTCCGGGACGTCTTCTCCGATCTGCTCCAACCGGACGCACCGTTGAGATGGAGACAGCGCCTGGAGCTGGCCGGATACAACTGCGTGACCCTGGGGCAGTGGTGGGAGACGCTGCTTCTATGGGTCGGACCCGTTTCCTGGCTGGACGCGGCAGGCCGGATCGTTGTCGCCTCCAAGGACGACCCGGAAACCGGGGAAACGGTGCAGGTTCAGCTTCCGGACCATATCACCGTCCTGGCGGAATTCGAGAACGGGGCCGTGGGCACCATTCTGTCCAGCGCCGTGACCGGCAATGTGCCCGAGTCGATGCTGCTCGTGCACGGCGACCGGGGCACTCTGAAATACGATGCCCTGACGGATACCCTCTGGTGGAGCGAAGGCCACAGCGGCAGCTACTCAATGATGCCCGTGGACCCGGATCTGGTCGGCGGTTGGAGAGCCGAAGAGGAATTCATCAACGCGGTGAGGGGCCGGGAGCGGGTCCGTTACATCGATTTCGCGACCGGAGTCCGCTACATGGAGCTGAGCCAGGCCGCGCACGTCAGTTGGGCCGAAGGACGGCGGGTCAGCCTTCCCCTGCCCTGATTTCCGGTTTCACGCCCGGGTCAACTCCCGAAGTACTGAGAGGGTGCGGTCGATCTCGGCTCGAGTATTGAAGAAGTGGGTGGCGATCCGGACCGCGTCGTGTCCGTCCCGGACATGGTCGTCCACACCGATGCCCCGTTCCTGAAGTCCAGCCCTCAGCTTCATTCCGCCATGTCCCGGAACCTCGAAGATGGTGATGCCCGGTGAGGACAGACCGGGCGACCGGGAACTGATCAATCGGACGCGGGACAGACTGGCCAGCCGGTCTTTCAACGTGTCGGACAACCCGCGGTTTCGCGCCCCGATCCGTTCCAGGCCGATTTTCCGGAGAAAAGCGATGGCGTCGCCGAGGCTGGCGCGGACCGAATACCCGAAAGTTCCGGGCATCTGAAAGCGGCTGGCGTCCGCGGGCTCCTCCAACGCGAGCCCGGGAGAGAATTCGCCCTGGACATCCCGCCGGACATAGAGCACGCCGGTTCCCGCCGGCGCCAGAACCCACTTGTGAAGGCTGGCCGCATAGAAATCGCATCCCAGCTCCCGGAGATCGACCGGCATCATTCCCACCGCTTGGGCCCCGTCCACCGCAGAGAGCACCCCTCTCTCCCGGGCGAGCGAGCAGAGTTCCTTCACCGGATTGAGCAAACCGCCGCGCGTGACCTCACAGAAGAAGAGAACCCGGGTCCTGGGAGTCATGCGGCCACTGATCCGCTCCAGGATCTCTTCCTTGGGCGGGAGCGGACTGGGCATGGGGATCTCGTGCACCACGATCCCGTCCCGTTGGGCCCGGCGCCTCCAGGGCCGGATCCCGGCCGGGTGCTCGTGGCTCGTGGTCACCACCTCGTCTCCCCGTTTCAGGGGAATCCCTGCGGCGATGCTCTGCAGACCCTGGCTGGCGTTCTGGGTGATGGCCACTTCCCGGGAATCCACCCCGAGAAACCCGGCCAGAGAGGGACGGACCTGTTCGATGATCCGGCGGCTCAGACGTTCCTTGGCGCCCACCGGGTCCGTGGCCATGGACCGCCGGTTCCGGCTCAGAGCGTCCACCACCGGCGCCGGAGGGACGCCGATACTGGCGCAGTTCAGGTAGATCGCGCCCGGCTTCAACAGGAACTGCTTCCGGACGCGGGACCAGTCCGGTTCGGCATCGCTCCGAGGTTCGACGCCGGCCAGCACCGAACTCCCGGCCAGCGTCGCCACCGTCCCTTCCAGGAATCGTCTGCGGCTGGCGGTGCCCGTTCGAGCCGAACCCCGTTCCTTGCCCACTCGCACCTCCATCGATCGGAAAGAACCGATTCGGACGCTCAGGTCTCGACCTTCAGGAGCTTGATCTCCAGGACTTCCCGGTTCAGTTCCAGGAACTTCACCTCGATCTGGAAGCCCGGCTTCAGGTCCTGCCACGACGCCTTCTTCTTGCCCAGTGCTTTCCGGACCTTCCTGGAGGTCTTCACCTTGGCGCTCTCGGGGAAAAAGAGCGCAAAGGAAGTGCCCTCCTTGCGGTCCAGCACGGTGAGACTCATCCGTTCGTGGCTGATCCCGATCAACATGCCCTTGACCGTGCGGGTGGGATTGAAATCGGAGCGACGCTCAGCCCGGTAGGGCGGAGGGACCGGCGAACCCACATCCTGGGCCAGGACCCACTCCGATCCGGAGGAGACCAGGCACAGGCAGGCGCCGGCGGCAAGCTGCCACCACCGGAAATTACCAGTAAGCCATCGCATCTTCATACATTCGGGCCAGTTCCTCCTCGCCGGCGGGGCGAGGAGAGAGTTTCGTCACTCGGTGTTGAGGCAGCGTTCCCTGCACCAACCCGGGGATGTCCTCTGAATCATACCCGATTTCGGCGAGACCGCTGGGCATCTTCAGCCGCCGCATCATCCGGATGATGGCATCCGCCAGAATTTCTCCCCCGTCCTCCTCCCTGGCGCCGGAAGTCCGCGCACCCAGGATCCGGGCGGCTTCCAGGTGGCGTCCGGGACAGGCGGGGGCGGTGAAGCGGAACACTGCCGGAGCATTCAGGATCACGGCCATCCCGTGGGGAACCATGGGATGCCCGGGTCCGTACCCCTCCGGGCGGAAGCTCTTGACCATTCCCGAAACCGGGTACGACATGCCGTGGGGCAGATGCACCCCGGCATTTCCGAATCCGATGCCGGCGTAGGCGGCCGCCAGCAGCATCTGGGAACGCGCTTCCTCGTCCCCGATATCCTCGACGGCGCGGACCAGGTAGCGGGAAACGATCTCGAGGCTCTGCCGGGCCCAGATGTCGCTGATGGGATTGGAGCCCTGGTAGGCAGGCCTCTCCACCGGACGCGGCGGAAGAGGGCGCCGGCCGAAAGGGATGGCGGTAAACGATTCGAGAGCGTGGCTCAGGACGTCCAGACCCGTGGAAGCGGCCACCACCGGTGGCAGCGTCCTGGTGTTCTCGGGATCGATGATGCCCAGCGTGGGCCTCAGCCGCCGGTGCGCGATCCCGGTCTTGGCCTTCATGCCATGCAGATCGAAGATGGCCACTCCGGTGGTCTCGCTCCCGGTCCCGGCCGTGGTGGGAATGGCGATCAAGGGCTTGAGCGGACCCGGAACCGGCGTTCCCCGCCCGATGGGATGGTTCACATATTCCAGAAAGTCCGCGGGATAGGTGGAGTAGAGGTTGGCCGCCTTGGCCGTGTCCATGGTGGAACCGCCGCCCACGGCGACGAAGGCGTCGAATCCACCATCGGTGGCGAATTCTATGGCCTGTTGAAACGACCCGTCGGTGGGCTCCACGCGGACCGCGTCGAAAAGAGAGAAGTCCACGTTCTCGCATGAGAGGGATTCCAGGGCCGACTCGACGGGAGGACTCTCCACCAAGTTCGGGTCCGCGAGCACCATGACCCGCCGGGCGCCGAGATCGGCCAGATCCATCCCCACTTCCCGGGTGGCCCCGGACCCGAAGCGGATGTTGGACGCCGACATCTCGAACGCGAAATCCCGCTCCATGAAGTCAGTCTCTCGAGACGCTCCAGCCCGTCAACGAGGCGGGAGAAACCGCCTCGTCGCACCGGTGGTATGGTACTTGAAGGGTCGGAAAAGGCGCAAATTCGGGGCCGATTCCCCACTTCCGGGAACCCTGACAGCCCGTGGCAAAAGTCACCACGGACTGTTGACACCCTCCTGCTCCAAACCTACAATCCGGCTTCCCAGGAGGACCGACTGATGGAATACCGACGCTACGGCAGCACTGAACTTCGAGTGAGCCAGATCGCCTTCGGCGGAGCCACGTTCGGCCGGGAGATCGATGGGCCCACCGCCTGGCGCCTCATGGACCGGGCTCTGGAGCGGGGAATCAACCTTATTGACACGGCCGAGGCGTACAGCAACCGCGAATCGGAACGCATCATCGGCCGCTGGCTCGCCGAACGGAAGAACCGCCAGGAGATCGTCCTGGCCACCAAGTGCTACGGGAAGCTGGACGCAGGTATCATCACCGAGAAGATCGACCAGAGTCTCCAATGCCTGCAGACCGACTGGATCGACCTCTTTCAGATCCACCACTTTCCCCACGACGGGGACCCCTTGGACGAGATCCTGGAGAGCCTGGACCGGGCCGTTCAAGCGGGCAAGGTCCGCCACCTGGGACTGAGCAACTGCGGCGCATGGCAATTCTGCAAGGCGCTCTGGCGCCAGGACCGGAGCGGATGGGCGCGCTTCGAATCGATGCAGCCTTCCTACAGCCTGGTCGAACGCACCATCGAAGCCGAGATGATTCCCCTGTGCAAGGACCAGGACGTGGCCATCATTTCCTACGCCCCCATCGCCTCGGGATTCCTGGCCGGCAAGTACTCCAAGGAAGGCCCCATCCCCTCAGGCACCCGGTTCGACGTGGCTCCCGGCCACCAGGACGTCTTCTTCAGCAATCGGAACTTCGCCTGTGTGGACCGGATCAAGGCCATCGCCGCGGAGGCGGGACGCTCACTGGTGGACCTGGCGCTGGCCTGGGCCATTTTTCAGCCCGACATCACCTGCGTTCTCATCGGGGGGAGAAAGATCTCCCACGTGGATCAGGCCTTCGAAACCCTGGAGCGAGGCTTGGACCCGGAGTTGAGGGAACGCTTGGACCAGGCGTCCCAGCCCGATACCTTCGGTTGACCAGCCCGCCGGATTCGGCCTCCGGCGCCAGCCACGGCGATCAGCGGACCAACTTCTTGACGTGCTCGTGGAGCAGGTCCGCCGTGTACTCCAGGCCGAATTCCAGATGGTGCCCCTGCATCCAGACCGTCGGTTCCGGACCGCTCCGGTGCCAGGCGAGGTGCGGCTTGTAGAGGACGTAGATGTTCCAAGCCGACTTGTCGTCGGGATACTGGAGCTTCTTGTTGTAGTGTTGCCGGCCGAAGTTCCAAAGGTCCCAGAAATGTTCCGCGCGCGGGTCCCGGAGATAGGCGGCGGCCTGCAGCGCCGCTCTCCTGGAATCCCTTCCCAGGATGGGCGCCCAGAGGATCAGGACCTTGATTCTCGCTCCGGATTCCTTGCTTAAGATGTTCTGGATATCGGCCGCTCCCCGGAGACAGTGGCCGCACGTGGGAGAAAAGACCGTGACCAGCCGGGTCCGATCGGAGGCGGCGTTGAAGACGTTCACGAACTCCCGCCCGTCGGGGGAGACGGAGGTGATTCCGGGGCTGGGACCCTGCAGCGCGACCGCGGCGCTGATCAGGATAGGGACCAGAATGAGGGACGGCAGAAGTCTTCTCATAACCGTTGCAGGGTAATGAATCGGGCGTTCGGCTGGCAAGTGCCCATGGGATCCCGGAATCATCGCGCGCCCTCCCGGGACCGGATCCTGATGGCGGCCTCCTCCGCCTCCTGCAGGACCCTCAGCGTGTTCTCACCCAGGATCAATCGGATCTGGCTTTCGTCGTAGCCCCTTTCCAGCAGTTCCCGGGTGATCTTGGGGAGAAAGCTCACGTCCTCCATTCCCGTGGGCATGTCCGCACCGTCGAAATCGGAGCCGAGACCCACGTGGCGCACTCCCGCCACCTGGACGGCGTGATCGATGTGGTCCACGATCCTCTCCCAATTCACCGGGGGGATCGGCTTCCGTTCCGTTTTCGCCTCCCCTTCTGCGGCAGCCTCTTGGATCGAGGCCTCCCGGGCCGCATGATGCTCCACATCCAGAAAATGGTCCACGAAGGTGATCTGGATCACACCGCCCTGCTTGGCCAGGGCCCGGATCATCTCGTCGTTCATATTCCGGGGATGATTCGACAGATTCCGGCAGGAGGAGTGACTCGCTATGACGGGTGCTTCAGTGACTTCCAGAACGTCCCAGTAGGTCTCGTCCGAGACATGGGAGACGTCTATGAGCACACCCAGGCGGTTCAGCTCCCGCACCACGTTTCGGCCCAGATCGTTCAGCCCTTCGTTGACGCGCGAATCGGCCACCGAATCGGCCCAGTCGGTGTTCACGTTGTGGGTCAACGTCAGATAGCGGACCCCCAGCCGGGCAAACATCCGGAGGATGGGGAGGCTGTTGTGGATCATATGCCCCCCCTCCATTCCCATCAGCACCGCGATCCTGCCCGTTCGTTGAGCCCGGCGCACATCGGAGGCGCTGGTGCAGAATTCCAGGGAATCCCCGTGCATCTCCACCAGGCGATGAACCGAGGCAATGGTTTTCAGCGAATCGCTGACAGCCTTGGGACCGGTGACGGTCCCGGGCATGTAAATGGAGAAGAAGGCCCCGTCGAGTCCTCCTCGCTTGAGCCGGGGAAGGTCCACGTGCCCCATGTCGTTTTCCCGGCCGAAGTCATAGTTCGGGTCCTTCATCCGCAACGGGGTGTCGAGGTGCGTGTCCAGCACCAGGGAAGAAAAATGCAGCCGGCGCGCCCTGGCGTCGCCGTCGCCGCCGACACCCACGGCCAGCCAGGCGCTGGCTGCCGCCATGACCGCGAGGGCCAATAAGAGATTCCATTGCTTCATGGTTGCTCCTGGTTTTTCGTTTCGCCCGAGAGTATACACGCGGGAAAGGAACCGGGACCCCGTATGGGCCACCCGCTTGGCGGCCCTCGACTCGCTACATTGTCAAACCTGGGGAATCCTTCCACCGAGGGCAGACCCGGCCGCCGGGGAGAATGCATGCAGGGTGGGGCGGGTCCGGCGTCATCCCGAAGCGGCCCAGGAGCCGGGCCAGTTCACAGAGCGGAAGGCCGACGATGTTGAAATAGCATCCGGAAAAGGACTCCACCAACCCGGCTCCGGCCGTCTGAATCCCGTAGGCGCCCGCCTTGTCCAGCGAATCGCCTGTGTCCAGATAGCGACTCAGGACGGATTGGCCGAATCGGTGCATGCGCACTCGGGAAGTGACCACCACCGACTCTTCCCTTCCCGTTGGAGCCTCCAGCACCGCGGCGGCCGTCATCACATCGTGGGTCCGGCCCCGGAGCGCCAAGAGCATCTGCCGTGCGTCATCGCGATGGGACGGTTTGCCCAGGACCCTGTCATCCAGGCACACCAGAGTGTCACATCCGATGACGACGCCCCGGCGCACGCCGGAAGCAACACTTCGCGCCTTCATCCGGGCCAGCTTGACAGCCAGCGCCGTTGGTTCGGGAGCCTCGATCCGATCCTCATCGAGACCGCTCTCGCAAAAGACACAGGGAAACCCCAGCCGGGCGATCAACTCCCGGCGCCGGGGAGAGGCCGAGGCCAGGATCAGAGTCGGCTCACCGGACATGACCGTCCGTCCGCGAATCGTCGTGAGCGACCTGGTGATCCTCTCCGCGTGAGTTGACCGGAACGGCGCTCCCCCGGTCCGCATTTCTCACCGGGCGGTCTGACCCCGCCGCAACGCGCGCTGCAGAGTCCTGGGCTCGTCCGGGTAGAGAGAGGCCACGTATTTTTCGTAACCGTTGAACAAAGGGGTGGGGAACTCGTCGCCGCTGTCGAGCCAGTGCGAACGGTTCTGCGGCCACCGGGGATGGGGAATGTAGGGATTGACGTTGGACAGAAAGCCGTATTCATGCTCCTGGATCTGCCAGAAGATCTTGGGCTGCTTCTTGACCAATTCGATCTTCACGATGGACTTTGGACTCTTGTAGCCGTATTTCCAGGGGACGACGAGCCTCACCGGGGCGCCGTGCTGCTTCAGGAGCGGTTCTCCGTACACTCCGGTCGCCAGCATCGTCAGCTCGTTCATGGCCTCGTCCATGCGCAGGGCCTCGTGGTACGGCCACGGATAGAGGCGGGCCTGCCGGACTCCGGGCATCTGACTGGGCTTCAAGGCGCTCAGAAAGCGGACGAAGCGGGCGGACGCCTTGGGTTTCACGCGGTCCAGGAGCTTGCTCAGGGGAAATCCGCTCCAGGGGACATTCATGGCCCAACGTTCCACGCAACGGAAGTGATAGACCCTCTCCTCGTGCTCGAACCCGAAGAGGTCGTCCAGATCCAGAGTCTGAGGCTCGTGGCATTCGCCGCTGACCACGACCTTCCACGGATCCACCTTGAAGTCCTCGATATGCTCCCAGACCGGCCCGCCGCGCCCCGGAAGGAATTCGTAAAAATTGTTGTGCACGGCGGCGGTCGCCCGGGGAGTCATGCGGGGGTCGACTCCCGCCGGGAGCGTGTAGGCCGAATTGCGCTCCGTCGGAAAGACGTCGGGCCGCTTGAAGGGAGCCTCCAGCATTTCCTTCGGCGCCGCCGCTTTTCCACAGAGCAGGTTGCCGGCAGCCAATGCGCCGATGGAGAGCCCTCCCAGAAACCGGCGCCTGGAGAAGAAGACCTGGGGCTCGGTGACGGGGTGGGAAGAGATGCCGGCGATGGAATTCTTGTACATGGAGCCTCCTCAGTCGCTCATTTCAAGATATCAAAGATGATCGGTCAGGCGCGCCCCTTGTGGGCGCCCTTCTTGGTCCCAGACAGAAGCTCCCCCACCGGCCCGGCGGACACCCGGTAGAAAAAGGATAGGAGCGGGAACGGCGGTTTCCTAACCGCCGATTCTTGGAACATCGGGGAATGCGGCGCACGGGCGATTGGAAATCGCCCCTCCTTTTGCTTAGTGGGATATGGGAACTCTTCACCTGCACGTGCTATAGATTGGGGCCGCACCATGCCGGAGAAAAGGCCGAACGTACTGCTCATTTGCGCCGACCGCTGGTCCGGACTCTTCACCCGTTCGGCGGGACATCCGGTGGCGATGACACCCACCGTCGACCAACTGGCCCGAAACGGCGTCCAGTTCGACCGTGCCTATTCGGCTTGCCCCGTCTGTATTCCCGCCCGGCGCAGCCTGATGACGGGCCTTTCGCCGCGAAACCACGGGGACCGGGTCTTCAACGAGACTATGGAGATGCCGGACCCGGAAAAGGTTCCGACGCTGCCCGGGCTCTTCCGGAGGGCCGGCTACCAGGCTCATGCCGTCGGCAAGCTCCATGTCTACCCCCAGCGCGACCGCATCGGCTTCAACGAAGTGATCCTGAACGAGGAAGGGCGCCACCATCTGGATGACGGCAAGGCCGACGACTGGGAACTCCATCTGGCCGACCAGGGCTATCCGGGCCAGGAGTACGCCAGCGGACTCAGCAACAACGACTACCTGACCCGCTCCTGGCACCTGCCTGAGCGTTGTCATCCCACCAACTGGGCGGCGGAGCAGATGTGCCGCACCATCCGGCGCCGCGATCCCCGGAAGCCCGGCTTCTGGTATCTCTCCTTCGTGGGACCTCACCCGCCACTCTGGCCGCCGGCCGCATATCTCGATCTCTACCGGAATCTGGAACTGGACCCGGCGGTCCACGGAGACTGGTCCCGGTCGTTCGAGGACCTGCCCTGGAGCGTCAAGCCCTACATGGACCAATTCTGTCTGCGAATGGCCACCCCAGGGGAGATCGACCTGGCGAGACGGGGTTTCTACGCCACCCTCACCCACATCGATCACCAGATCCGGATGGTTCTGGGAACGCTACGCGAAGAGGGGCTGTCGGAGGACACCATCGTGGCCTTCACGGCGGATCACGGCGACATGCTGGGAGACCACCAGATGTGGTCCTTGGGAGTCATGTACGAGAAGTCCGCGCGGGTCCCCCTCATCATCGTCCCGGCCGCCGGTGACGAGCGATTCCCGCCGGGCAGCCGTGACCATCGCCTGGCGGAGCTTCGGGACCTGGCGCCGACGCTGCTGGACCTCTGCGGGCTCGAGCCTCCCGCAGTCCTGGACGGGATCTCTCTGGCCGGCGGCGACGACCGGGATCATCTCTACGGCGAATTCCGGGAGGGTCCCATGGCCACCCGCATGATCCGCGACCGGCGCCACAAGCTCATCTACTACCCGGTCGGCAACGTCTTCCAACTCTTCGATCTGGAGCGGGACCCTCTGGAGCAAACGAATCTGGCCGGAAAGGCTTCCCTGCGGGAGGTTCAGGACCGCTTGGTGGGACTGCTGGTGGACCATCTCTACGGCTCGGACCTGGAGTGGGTCCGGGGGGGGCGTCTCACGGGGCTGCCGGACCGGGAATACGTCCGGTCTGCAAACCGGGGCCTGAGCGGCCAGAGAGGTTGGCGGTTCCTTTGACGTGGGATTCCAAAGACCGTTGAAGACCCGAATGAGAGAACCGGGGACCCTTCCCCTTGGCGTGCTGTAGACTGGGACCGCACGATGCCGGAGAAGGCGCCGAACGTATTGCTCATCTGCGTGGACCACTGGTCCGGACTCTTCACCCGCCCGGCCGGGCATCCGGTGGTCATGACTCCCACCATCGCGCAGATGGCCCGTAACGGCGTCCACTTCGACCGTGCCTATTCGGCTTGCCCCGTCTGCATTCCCGCCCGGCGCAGCCTGATGACCGGCCTCTCCCCGCGGAGCCACGGCGACCGGGTCTTCAACGAATACCTGGAGATGCCCGACCCGGAAACGGTTCCGACGCTGCCCGGGCTCTTCCGGGAGGCCGGCTATCAAGCTCATGCCGTCGGCAAGCTCCATGTCTATCCCCAGCGCGACCGGATCGGCTTCGACGAGGTGATCCTCAACGAGGAAGGGCGCCACCATCTGGATGACGGATACGCCGACGACTGGGAGCTCTACCTGGCGGACCAGGGCTATGCGGGGCAGGAGTACGCCGGCGGGCTCAGCAACAACGACTACGTCACCCGTTCCTGGCACCTGCCCGAACACTGCCACCCCACCAACTGGGCGGCGGCGCAGATGTGCCGCACCATCCGGCGCCGTGACCCCAGGAAACCCGCCTTCTGGTATCTCTCCTTCGTGGGTCCGCACCCGCCCGTCTGGCCTTTGGCCGCGTATCTGGACCTCTACCGCAATCTGCAACTGGACCCGACGATCCGGGGCGACTGGTCCCGGTCGTTCGAGGACCTGCCCTACAGCATCAAGCCCTACATGGACCAGTTCTGCACGCGCCTGGCCACTCCGGGCGAGATCGACCTGGCGAGAAGGGCTTTCTACGCCACCATCACCCACATCGATCACCAGATCCGGATGGTTCTGGGAACGCTGCGCGAAGAGGGGCTGTCAGAGAACACCATCCTGGCCTTCACCGCGGATCATGGCGACATGCTGGGAGACCACCAGATGTGGGCCAAGGGAGTCATGTACGAGAAGTCGGCCCGGGTGCCCCTCATCATCGTGCCTGCGGCCGGTGACGAGCGATTCCCGCCGGGCAGCCGTGACCACCGCTTGGCGGAACTCCGAGACCTGATGCCGACGCTGCTGGACCTCTGCGGCCTTGAGCCTCCCGGCTCCCTCGACGGAATCTCTCTGGCCGGCGACGCGGACCGTGACCATCTCTACGGCGAATTCCGGGAGGGTCCGGAATCGACCCGCATGATCCGCGACCGGCGCTACAAGCTCATCTACTATCCGGTCGGCAACGTCTTCCAGTTGTTCGACCTGGACCGGGACCCCCTGGAACAGCGGAATCTGGCAGGGCATGACTCCCTGCGGGAGGTTCAGGACCGTCTGGCGGGGCTGTTGGTGAAACATCTCTACGGCTCGGACCTGGAGTGGGTCCGGGAGGGCCGCCTGGTGGGGCTGCCGGACCGGGAGTACGTCCGCAAGGCGAACCGGGGCCTGGGCGCCCAGAGAGGCTTGCGGTTCCTTTGACGCCGGACCCGGAGATCTCATGAAAGCCGGAAGCGGTATCCGTATCTCCTCCGTTTTGATGCTGGCGGCGGCGACGTCGCTGCTTCTGCCGGCGCAGGAACGGGAGCCCAATTACGACGAAACGAAGGTCCCCGCCTACGTCCTCCCCGATCCCCTGGTGACGGAGGACGGCCGCCGGGTCAAGACCGCCAGCGACTGGCGGGAGGTCCGCCGGCCCGAGATCCTGGAGCTCTTCCGCTCCCAGATGTACGGGCGCCGACCCGGACCGCCCCCGGAGCTGAGATCCCGGGTCATCTCGGTGGATGCTCGCGCACTGGGCGGCGCCGCCGTCCGCAAAGAGGTCTCCGTTTACTTCAGCCCGGAGCAGGACCGCCCCCGGATGGATCTTCTGATCTACCTGCCGGCGTCCGGTTCCGATCCGGTCCCGGCGTTCCTGGGTCTCAACTTTGGCGGGAACCATTCCGTCCATCCGGACCCCGGCATCGCCCTGCCCAAGACCTGGATGCGCCCTTCCAGGGTCGAAGGCGCGGTGGTGGAGAACCGGGCCACGGAGAGGGGCCGCGGAACGTTGTCCCGCCGCTGGCCGGTGGAGAAGATTCTGGGCCGCGGCTACGCCCTGGTGACGGCCTACTACGGGGACATCGATCCCGACTACCACGACGAGTTCCGAAACGGGGTCCACCCCCTCTTCTACCGGCCGGGACAGACTCGGCCCGACACTGACGAGTGGGGGTCCATCGCCGCCTGGGCCTGGGGATTGAGCCGGGCCCTGGACTACCTGGAAACCGATCCGGGAATCGACGCGGCCAAGGTGGCGGTGCTGGGCCATTCCCGCCTGGGAAAGACCGCCCTCTGGGCCGGCGCCGAGGACGAGCGATTCGCCCTGGTCATTTCCAACAATTCCGGTTGCGGCGGCGCGGCCCTGAGCCGCCGCCGCTTCGGAGAGACCGTGGAGAGAATCAACCGCGTCTTTCCCCACTGGTTCTGCGGGAACTTCAAGCAATACGGCGACCACGAGGAGAGGCTCCCGATAGACCAGCACCTGCTGGTGGCCCTGATGGCTCCCCGTCCGGTCTACGTGGCCAGCGCGGTGGAGGACCGATGGGCGGATCCGAGAGGCGAGCACCTGTCGGCCCGGCACGCGAGCCCCGTCTACGCACTGCTGGGGCTGCCCGGCCTGCCCGGGGACTCCATGCCCGGGGTGAACCAACCCCTCACGGGCACCATCGGCTACCACGTCCGGAGCGGCCGCCACGACGTGACCGGCTACGACTGGGACCGGTATCTGGATTTTGCCGACCGGCACCTGCGCAAGGGCCGTTAGCCCGACATGGCCGGGACCCGGACCAGCCGGTCCTCCTCCTGGCACCACGCCGTCAGCTCGCCTCCGTAGACGCACCCCGAATCGAGGCCCATGGTGAGGCCGCCGCGGTAGAACCCCCGCGCCGCCCAGTGCCCATGGACCACCAGGGCGTTTCCCCGGTAGAAGCTGTCCCATGGCTGGTAAGGCGGCGTGCAGCCGGCGGGGGGGCCGCTGTACTTCAGGGGAAGACCCTCGGCGGTGCAGCAGCGGACCGACGTAGCGAACCGGACACCGTCGCTCCGGAGCCAGGCGTCGTCGTGAGGCGCCGCGTTGAGTCTCCCCGCCACATCCGGCAGGTCGTTCCACGTGGGCTTCAGGCCGGCGTGCACGATCCACGCCCCGGGTCCTCCGCCCGGCGACGGGAGATGCACCAGCACCGGACAGGCTCTCAGCCGGGCCATGTGTTCGTCGACGTCAGGTGCGGCAAACAGTGCCCGGAGAGACTTGGGCGGCTCGGGCCGGACTCCCGAGAAGGCGAGCAGGGCGTGAATCTCGTGGTTTCCCAGGAGCGAGCGCCCGCCGATGTCCGACCAGATCCTCAGGGCGGCCAGCGAGTCGGGTCCCCGGTTGATCAGGTCGCCAAGGCACCACAACTGGTCCCGTTTCGGATCGAAACGGATAACCGAAAGGAGTTTTTCGAACTCCCGGGCGCAACCTTGAATATCGCCTACGACCCAGCGCACGACACCTCCCCGGCCACCACGGCGCGTTCACCGCACCGGAAAACGGCCGCACCATTCCCGGGCGTTCTGGAAGAGCCGGAGCCACGGGGAAACCTCCAGGCGATCCTTCCAATCCTGGGGCATCCATCCCCATTGCCACTTGAGGGAGGTTCGCTCCGGATGGGGCATCATGGCCAGGTGGCGGCCGTCGGGGGAGCAGAGCGCGGCGATTCCGTCCGCCGAGCCGTTGGGATTGAGGGGGTAGTCGCCGGTGACCCGGCCCGAGTCGTCCACGTAACGGATGGGCGCCAGGCGCCGTTCCCGGATCCGGGCCAGCGTAGACTCCTGAGGAAAGAACGCCCGCCCCTCTCCGTGGCTCACCCAGATGCCCAGAACGGATCCGGCCATCCCCTTCAACATCACCGCGGGACTCTCCTGGATGCGAACCGTGGAGAAACGGGACTCGAAGCGTCCCGACCGGTTGCGAACGAAACGGGGCTGAATCGAGGTCTCGATTCCCCGCCACGGGATCCAGCCCAGCAGGGCCATGAGCTGACAACCGTTGCACACTCCAAGGCTGAAGCTGTCGGGACGATGATAGAAGCGCTCGAACTGTTCCCAGAGTCCGGGGTTGAACCGGATGACCCCGGCCCAACCCTTGGCCGAGTCCAGGACATCCGCGTAGCTGAAGCCCCCGACGAAGGCGACACCGCGAAACGAGGAGAGTTGGACGGAGCCGGAGAGCAGGTCGGACATGGTCACGTCCCAGGCCTCGAATCCGGCCAGATGGAAGGCGGACGCCATCTCCCGATCCCCGTTGCTTCCCTCTTCCCGCAAGATGGCCACCCTGGGAAGTCCTTCTCCCGCGAGCCGATCCGGCGCGGTGGCCCGGGGAGTGAAGGAGAGAGCGTAGGCCGGCGTCCGCCTTCGCTTGAGGGAACGGCGCTCCTGACGGACGCAGTCCGGATCGGCTTGCAGCAACTCGATCCGGTAGCTGGTCTCCTCCCAAAGGTCCCTGAGTTCCCGCACGTCGCCTTCCAGGACGACGCCTCCGTCCACCCGGATCTCCACCCGGGGTCCCGCCAGCGTGCGGCCAATCGTCCGGACCGGGATGTCCGCACCCTGCAGGATCCGGCGAACCCGCGCCTCCGCGTCGGCGCTCACCTCGATGACCAGTCCCAACTCCTCGGAGAACAGAAGGGGAAGAACTTCGCCTCCCTCCGATCCTTCCAGATCCACCTCGACGCCGCAGTCCCCCGCGAAGGCCATCTCCAGGATCGTCGTGAGCAGTCCGCCTTCGCTCCGGTCGTGGCCGCTGGCGAGGAGCTTCTTTCCAATCAGCGTCTGGACCGCCTCGAAGGCCCGGCCCAGGAGCCGGGTGTCCTCCAGGTCGGGAGGTTCGTCTCCCAACTGTCCGTACACTTGCGCCAGAGCCGAGCCTCCGAGCCGGTTCCGGCCCTTCGCCAGGTCCAGGAACAGGAGCCGCCCCTGCCCCGGCAGCTTCAGGTCGGGCGTGACGGTCCCGTCGATGTCGGGACAAGTGACGTAGGCGGACAGGACCAGCGCGCCCGGCGCCTTCACCGTCTCCTCCCGGCCCGAATCTCCCAGCGGCGCCAGGGCCGCCATGGAAAGGCTGTCCTTGCCTCCATCCACGGCGACTCCCAGTTCCAGGAGCGCGTCCCGCAACGCCACCGCGGCGGCGTAGACCCGGGCTCCCTCCCCCGGGAGCTTGGCCGGCCACATCCAATTCCCCGAGCACTTCACGTCCTGGAGATGACTCACCGGAGCCCAGACCAGGTTGGTCAGGGCCTCGGCCAAGGACATCCGGGCCATGGCTCCGGGATCCAGCAACCCCAGAATCGGCCTTTCTCCGATGGCGGTGGCGGCGCCGGTGGACCCGAAGTGGCTCTGTGCGATGACCGCAACGTCGGAGAGCGTCAACTGGAGGGGACCGACGCACTGTTGCCGGGCGACCAGACCGGTCACGCTGCGGTCCACCTTGTTGGTCAGGAACCGCTTGGACCCCACCGAAACCAGCCGCAGGACCCGCTCCAGGGCCTCCCGGACCGACGCGGAGCCGGGCAGCCGGAGCGGCCTCGATTGCGGCGGCATCCGCTCAAGTTGAAAGACCTTTCGCGGCATGGATCCCAACACCTGGTCCAACTCCAGGTCCACCGGAGTCGATCCGTCCCGCTCGTCGAAAAGGACGATCCGCCCGTCGCCCGTGACCCGTCCCACGAAGGCGGCCGGCACCTTCTCCCGCCGGCAGAGATCGAGAAACACTCCTGAGTCGGCCGGTCTCAGCAACAGGGCATCCTGCTCCTGGTATTCGGCCACCCAGATCTCCAGAACCGACAGGGTGTCGTCTCCAACGGGGATCTTTCGCAGCTCGATTCTGGCCCCGGCCGGTTCGGCAATCTCCTTGAGCACGTTGCAGTTTCCGCCGGCGCCCTGGTCGTGGATGCTGACGATGGGGTTCCCTTCCCCCATCTCCACGCAGGCGCGGATCACCCGGTTGACCTTCTGCTCCATCTCGGCGTCGCCGCGCTGGACGGCGTTGAAGTCCAGCTCGGCCACGTTCTCCCCCTGCACCATGCTGGAAGCGGCTCCCCCGCCCAGACCGATGCGATAGGCGGGGCCTCCGATCTTGACCACCCACATCCCTGCTTCGGGCACTTCCTTGCGCAGGTGGCGGGCGTCGATCTGGCCGATTCCCCCGGTGAACATGATGGGCTTGATCCACTCGCGCCGCACGCCGTCCGGCAACCGCAGACCGAAAGAGCGGGTAAAGCCCTGGATCAGCGGTTCGCCGAACTTGTTGCCGTAGTCGGAGGCGCCGTCGCTGGCCTCGATCTCGATCTGCAGGGGAGAGGCCAGGTTCTCGGGATATCGGAAATCGCTCTCCTCCCAGGGCAGCTCGTACCCGGGAATACGCAGGTTGCCCACACAGTAGGCGGCCGTGCCGGCCACCACCAGGGACCCCTTCCCGGTGGCGTGGACGTCCCGGATGCGCCCGCCGGTCCCTGTCTCCGCTCCGGGAAAGGGAGCGACGCCGGACGGGAAGTTGTGGGTCTCGGCGGTGAAAATGATGTCGTGGTCGACCTGGGAGGACATCATCGGTCCCGGACGCCCCGGCTCCGAGGGGAGCAGGGTCTCGATCCGGTATCCGCGAATCGCGCTTGAGTTGTCCCGAAAAGCGATCACGCTGTTGCGGGGATTGGCCTCCATCGGCTCCTGGATCAGTTCCAGCAGCGACGACGCCTGCTCCTGTCCGCCGATGACCATCCGGCCCTTGAAGAACCAGTGACGGGAGTGCTCGCTGTTGGACTGGGCGATGTCGAAGCACTCCACGTCGGTGGGGTCGCGGCCCAGCCGCCGAGCGAACAGATCGGTGTAATAGTCCAGGTCCCAGTCGTCGAAGGCGAGGCCGGCCTCCTGGTTCAGCCGCTCCAGGGCGGCTCTGCCCTCCTGCAGAATCGGGACCCGAAAGCTGGCCTCGGGGCGGACCGCCCCGTTGAACGACGTGAGGGGCGCGTCATAGGGGCACTCGGTCATCCGGTCGTGGACCAGCGCCAGAAAGCGGCTCCGCTGGCGGTTCGAGAGCCGGTTCGCTCCTCTCAGAAGGTATCGCCGGGATCGTTCGATCCGGGTGACCTCCTCCAGACCGCAGGAATGGCAGACGGCGACGGCATTGGTGCACCAGGCCGTCTTGAAGCTCAAGCGGGGTCCCACTTCAAGGCACGTTCCCTCGCCGGAGAGAAAGGACCGTGCACCGAATCGTTCCGGCTCGAAGGTCTCGCCCAGGAGCCAGGACAAGAGCTTCTTTCCTTCTTCCGTCAGCCGGCCGGCAGCTTCCACGTAGAAGCAGTACTCGGTTTCGATCTCCCCGATCTCCAGGCCCAGCGCCGCGCGGACCTTCCGGACCAACTCTCTCTCGTTTGCTTCGGAGAGCACCGGTGTCCGGTAGAACTGAGTCAGCACGAATCCTCCCTCCGCGCCCTATTGTAGCCCTCCCCTCCCGACATGAAGAGGGGGGACGGAGAAAATGGCGCAGCCGGGTTCGTAGTAGACTGGCCGGGAGTATTTTCATGTCGGAAAAGGATGACCTGGTCGTCATCTTCGCCGGAAGCGTCTTCGACGCGACCCTGGTCAGGAACCTGTTGGAGGGGGCGCAGATCGAAGCCTGCCTGCTGGACGAGCAGATGGGACGCCTGATCCCCTTCTACCTCTCCGCAATGAGTGCGGGAGCGGTCAAGGTGGCCGTGCGGCCGTCCGATGCGGAGGAAGCGAGGATCGTGTTGTCCGCCACCGGCGAGCCCGTGCCCGGGGAGGACGGAACCTGGGACTGTCCCGGTTGCGGCGAGGCCATCGAGGCCCAGTTCGGGGCCTGTTGGAAGTGCCAGGCGCCCCGTCCCGAGGAAAATCCATCGACTCCCGTCTGACGGATACTCTGGCCAAGCGGACGTCCACCTCTCCCCGGCGCCAAGAATTCGTATAGGAAGAGTCGAAGACCAGGAAGATCTCTCCCGGTTTCATCTCCAACAAGGGAAAACCGGGACAAAGGTGACAGTTCTGACTGGACGAAGTGCATTCTTCCGATTAATATGACCAAATTAGTCATGAACAAAAAGAATATCGCGAACTACCTTGATCAGACTGGGCAGGCCGGTTCGACGTGGCTTCACGGGTGGAAGTTGGGAGAGGCCAAAGCCAAGTTCAGCCGCGTCGTCCGCCTCGCTGTCTCCGGCCAGCCGCAACGTGTGACGGTTCGCGGCAAGGATGCGGTCGTTATCGTCGCGGCGGACGAGTACGAACGCCTCCGCGCCCGAGCTACGTCGGAGAGCCTTCACGAATTATTGTGTCAATCTCCTTTGAACCGCTTGGATTTCGACGTGGAAGGCGTGCAGAGTCCGGTCCGAGAGGTCGAGTTGTGACTGGATGGCTGCTCGACACCAATGTCGTGTCCGAGTTGCGCAAGACCCGGCCCAACCGGCGTGTGAAGGAATGGTCTGACGCCCGGACCGCGGACGCCTTCTTTCTGAGCACCATCACGCTTGCCGAGATCCGATTCGGGATCGAGCGTCAGATAGACCCCAGGTTTCGCCGGGAGCTCAAAAACTGGCTCGACCACCGGCTGAGACCCTGGTTTGCGGGACGCATTCTGCCGGTGGACGAGGAGGTGATCCTGGAATGGCGCCGCATGATCGCGCGCGGGAAAGAGAGGGCGGTGACCTTCAGCCAACCCGATCTATTCATCGCCGCAACCGCCAAGGTGCATTCCCTGACGCTCTGCACGCGCAACGAGAAGGATTTCCGCCGGACGAATATCCCGGTCTTTAACCCCTGGTCAGGGTGAATTCCGTAAAAATGCCGGTTTGAAACCCGCTCGCGGCTCGCAGCTTTCCCCAAGAATCGTCGGGTCTCGGACATGAGGACAGTTTCGCTCGGTTCGTGACCACCCCTGGGACGCGCGGAGAACCTCCGCTCAAAAACGCTCCGGACAAGGGACACCCAGCTCGGCCGAGAGGCGCTCCAGCATCTTCCAGGTGGCCGCTTCCAGACGGACTCCTTCCTGGAGACTCTTCTCGACCATCCTCCAGTCCGGGTCCCCCGGAACCAGAACCTCGTCGAATCCCGGCGCCAGTTCCGACGACTTCAACTGGCTCACGTAGTCCTGGACCCGGGTCAGAAAACGTTCCGGCTCCATGAAATGCTCCACCGACAGGGCCAGGAAGAAGTGGCCCGTGTCCTGGGGCTCCTCCTCCGGAGGATGGGCTGTGATGTCACGGCCAAAGAGCGCACCGGTCAACACGCCGCTGAGGATATCCACCATCACTGCCAGACCGTACCCCTTGTGATTCCCCATCGGGGCGGGCATCCCGCGGACCACTTCCTCGGGATCGGTGGTGGGAACCCCTTTACGGTCCAGCACCCAATTCCCCGGGATCGGATCTCCCCGGAGCAGCGTCACCATGATCTTGCCCCAGGCGGCGCGGCTGATGGCGATGTCGATCATGACTGGAAACTGGCCTCCCGTGGGTACCGCGATGGCCAGGGGATTGGTCCCGTAGGTGGGCGTGGAGCCGCCCCACGGCGCCATGCAGGCGCCCGTATTGCTGACGGCGAGTCCGATCAGACCCTGATCCGCGGCCATGCGCGCATAGTAGCCGGCGGTCCCGAAGTGATTGGACCGGAACACGCCCGCCGCAGCGACCCCCGTCTCCCGGGCGCGGGAGCAGGCCAGTGACATGGCCTGGTGGCTTGCCACCTGTCCGGGTCCCCGATCCGCGTCCAACAGGAGAACGGCTCCCCGGTCGGAGACGACCCGCACCTTGGGACGAGGGTTGACTCCTCCCTTCCGGACTCGTCCCACGAGGAAATCCAGGAAGGACAAGCCGTGGGAATAGACGCCCCTGAGATCGGCGTCCATAAGGTTGTCGACCACACGCTTGGCCTCGAATGACCCGAGGCCGGCCCGTTCCAACAGGGCCTCGGCGAAGGTTCGCAAGTCGCCGGCCCGGGCCCGTCTTCCCTTGCCCGTTCGGTCCGTCATCGGATCTCCATGCCCGTTAGGCCTGTTTGCTGCGTGTTTATGCCTATGTTGCGGCCCCGTTGGAGAAACCCTCGTCCTCCGGAACGCCCAGTGCCTCGGCCGCGTTCCTCCAGAAGATGCCCTCGATGTCCGATTTGGACAACTGCGCAATCTCGGCGGCGTCCCGCAGGGAAAGGAGCTGTTCATAGACCGACAGCACGGGCCGCCCGTCGCAGTGGGGGTATTTGAGGACGCCGTCGTCGGCATCGTAGTGCTGCCAGGCCCGGCCCAGCGCGGCGTAGTGCCCGTGAAAGAAGGCGGCGCCGACGCCGTCCGAGCCCCAGAAGATCCGCTTCGGGTTTTCTTTCGTCAGCAGAGTGATGTAGGGGCGAACATCGGTCACTGCCGAGGTGTCGTAGTGGATGTTGGGCAGATCCCGCAACCTTTCCACCGCCTGCCGAATGGGCCAGTAGGTGAAGCTCCGGGCGCAGTGGGCCAGCAACCACTTGATCCCGGGGTACCGCTTGGTGGTGAATTCGGTCAGGTCGTCCAGGTTCCACTCGTCCGCACAGCCGTGAAACCTCGAGAGGTGCATGGTGACCCAAAGCCCGTAATGGTCCGCCAGCTCCATCTGTTCATGGGGCAGGAATTCGTGGATCCGGCATTGGGCGATGTCCCCGGTCACCGAAAACGTCCGGTACGGTTTCAGGCCGGTGAACTGAGGATGCCGGAGGTCCCGCTCGATGTCCCGGATGCGGCAGGAGGGCGTGACGAGCCGATGGTAGCGGAGGCCGGGGACGCCTTCGATCTCCCGCCGGACCGTCTCCACGTGCCGGCCGACGTCAATGCCCACGACCGGCATGCCCAGAATCAGGTACTGCATTCGCCGGCCGGGATAGAAGACCCGGGCCCAGTCGTTCAGGGTGGCCAGCCCCGCATCGGTCCGCGTCCCCTGCGGGGGCGGGACGGGAAAATCGGAAGCCCAATAGAAATGGATGTGCGCGTCAAGAATCCGGTCGGGAACGAATTCGCTCAGTTCCTCTTCCCAGATCTGCCGGTCGCAGTCTCGGTAGTCGATGATCGAGTGATCCTTCATACGTTGCTCCCGAGTTCCGATGTAGCCGGCATGGAGGACCGGCTCCTCTTTGGCCGCGACATACGTTACCTTGGACAGTGACACGAATCCACCGGGGGCCGGAGTTCCTTGGGGGGCTCTCCGTGAACGACATTGATCCCGGCGACGGGCCGCGCACTTGCCCGCGATTCTCCAGGGAAACGAGATGGATCCTTTCGTCCACACTCAAGTCGCCGACCTGATCGGCAAGACGCCCGTGGTGCGTTTGGACCGGCTGGGCCCAAGCGGGCGGGCGGCGATCCTGGCCAAGCTCGAGTACCTGAACCCCGGGGGCAGCGTGAAGGACCGGATCGCCCGGAGCATGATCGATGCCGCAGAGGCTGAAGGACGGCTTCGGCCCGGAATGGGGATCGTGGAGGCCACCAGCGGAAACACCGGCATCGGACTGGCCATGATCTGCGCGGAGCGCGGGTACCGCCTGATCCTCACCATGCCGGAGACCATGAGCTTCGAAAGGCGCTCCCTGGCCATCCGTTACGGGGCCGAGGTGGTGCTGACTCCCGGCAAAGAGGACATCCCCGGCGCAGTTCGGCGTGCGCGCCGGTTGGTGGAGCGGAGTCCGGGCTGGATCGAGATGCGCCAGTTCGAGAATCCGGCCAACCCCCAGGTGCACCGGGAAACCACCGGACCCGAGATTTTGGAGGCGACCGGCGGGAACGCCGCTGCCCTCGTGGTGGGCGTCGGAACCGGAGGAACGATCACGGGAGTCGGAGAGTTCCTGAAGGAACGCGTCCCCGGCATCCGGATCGTCGGCGTCGAGCCGGCCGGCTCGGCCGTCCTCAGCGGCGGCCCGCCGGGATTGCACGCCATCGAGGGGATCGGCGCCGGGTTCGTTCCTCCGGTGCTGAACCGGGAGGTGATCGACGAGGTGATCCCGGTCGACGACAAGGACGCCTTTCGCATGGCGCGCCGGCTTGCCCGGGAAGAGTCGCTCCTGGTCGGTGTCTCCTCCGGCGCCGCCGTTCTGGCGGCCCGGCAGGTCGCCAAGCGACTGTCCCCGGACCAGAACGTGGTCACCGTCCTCCCGGATACGGGGTCCCGCTACTTCAGCGTGGAAGAGTATTTCAAGGAGGAACGGGACTACGACGAGAGCCTGCTGCTTTGACCTGGAAGTCCGGCCTGAGCCGGTCCGAGCGGAAGTTCGAACGGCAGTTCCGCAGGAAACTGGCGGTTTCCAAGAGAGTCTCACGGTGGCCGGGCCTGCTGGTCTGCGTCGTGCTGACCGGACTCGCGGCCTGGTTGAACCACCTGCCCTACCCCCCCTTCACCACCAGCGGCGGAATTCATCCCGTCAGCGAAGTCCTGCTGGCGCTGCTCTTGGGAATGGCCCTGCGGAATCTGTTTCGGTCTTCCGCGGGATTGAAACCGGGTGTGAACCTGGTGGTCAGGAAGCTGCTTCCCGTGGGAATCATCCTGCTGGGCGCCCGGTTGGATTTCTACACCATGCTTCAGGTGAGCCTGGACGTGCTGCTGGCGATTCTGGTCATCATCGCTGGCGTCGTGGCCAGCACCTGGCTTCTGGGACGCCTGCTGGGAATGGGGGAAAAGATCTCCCTGCTCATCGGGGTGGGGACGGCCATCTGCGGCAGTTCCGCCATCGTGGCCACGGCGCCGGTCGTAGACGGGGACGAACGGGAAGTGGCGTTGTCCATCGCCACCGTCAACCTCATGGGCGTCGTGGCCATGCTCCTGTTTCCACTCCTGGGCGCGCTCCTGGAGCTGACCGCCTCCGGCTACGGCATCTGGTGCGGCCTCTCCATCCACGCCACGCCGCAGGTGCTGGCCGCCGGTTTCGCCCACCAGCTCAACGGACAGTTGGCCGGCGAGCTCTCCACCATCGTCAAGCTCACGCGGATCTCCGTTCTGGGCCCCGCCGTCTTCGTCATCGGAGCCCTCTATGCCCGCAGGCGGCGGAGAGTGGCCTCGTTTCCCCGGCGGACCGTCCACTACGGGAAACTCCTGCCTGGCTTCGTCCTCCTTTTCCTGGGCATGGCGCTGCTTCGGACCCTGGGGTTCTTCCCGGAAGTCACCCTCCACCTGACCGATCGATTCATCCTGGGCCCAGGGGACTATCGGGTGGATCTGGCGCTGCTGCTGGGCAGTTCGGGCCGCTGGATCATTACCGGGGCCATGGCCGGAGTGGGACTGATGACCGACCTGCAGACCTTCAGGACGGGTGGGACCAAAGCCTTTTCACTCGGCCTGGCGGCCACCATCGTCATCGCCCTCCTGGGCTTGGCGAAAATCAGCCTGTGAGCCATGCCGCGGGTTGATCGAGACACACCCCCCGGCGATAATGGTGAATCATCGTAATTCGCAAGGAGGAGCCACAATGTCTGAATCCATCGACCGGAGACGTTTTCTGGGCAGCGCCGCCATCGGGGTAGCCGCCTCCGGACTATCGGTCTCTGCCAGGAGCAACATCAAGTACGATTCGCCCAACACCCGGGTCGTCGTCGGAATCATGGGGATGAGCCGGGGCAGGCGTCTGGCCGAGAGCTTCGGACAACAGCCCAACGTTCACATCAAGTACGTCTGCGACGTCGATTCGCTCCGTCTGGACAAGGTGGCCCACACGGTCGAGCAGCAGACCGGAAGGGCGCCTCAGAAGGTCGGAGACTTCAGGCGGATCCTGGACGATTCCGAGGTGGACGCCCTCCTCAACTCCGGGCCCAACCACTGGCACGCCCCGGCCACCATCCTGGCCTGTTCCGCCGGCAAGCACGCATACGTGGAGAAACCGTGCAGCCACACCCCCCGCGAGGGCGAGCTCATGGTCGCCGCCGCCCGCAAGTACAACCGGGCGGTCCAGATGGGCACCCAGCGGCGAAGCTCGCCGGGCACACGCGAGGCTGTTCAACAACTGCGGGAAGGGGCCATCGGCCGCGTCTACATGGTCCGCACCTGGTACAACAGCGGCCGGGGCACCCTGGGCCGGGGCAAACAAACCCCTGTCCCCGCCCACCTGGACTACGAACTGTGGCAGGGACCGGCCACCCGGGTTCCCTACAAGGACAACCTGATCCACTACAACTGGCACTGGCATTGGCATTGGGGCAATGGCGAACTGGGCAACAATGGAGTCCACACCCTGGACCTGTGCCGGTGGGGAATGGGCGTCGACTACCCGATCAAGGTGACCTCCAGCGGTGGCCGCTATCTCTTCGACGACGACCAGGAGACTCCGGACACCCACACCGTCTGCTACGAATTTGAAGGCAAGCGCTCCATCTCCTGGGCCGGCTTGAGCAACAACCGCCACAGCCCCGGCTTCATCACCTTCTATGGCGACCGGGGCGCTCTGGACCTGGGCACAAAAGGGTCCTACGCCCTCTACGACAAGGGCGACAATCTGGTCGCGAAGAAAGGGGAAGACACCTACGGAGACCTCCCCCACGCCCAGAACTTCCTGGCGGCGATCCGCAACGACGATCCCACGATCTGCAACGCCGAGATCCTCGAGGCACACAAGAGCACTCTCATGTGCCACCTGGGCAACATCGCTCACCGCACGGGCCGGAACCTCAAGTGCGACTCCAGCAACGGCCATATCCTGGGCGACGATGAGGCCAAGGGCTACTGGTCCAAGGAATACGCCAAGGGCTGGGAACCCAAGGTCTAGTTCGAGTTCGAGTTCCTTACCGGGGGGGCTGTCAAGCTCCCCCGTTTATCCCGGCTCAACACGCAAACGAAATCAAGGCGCTCGGACCAGATCTGTTCAGGGTTGGTACGGCAGCCGCCGGATCCAGATGTTCCGGAATTGAACCGGGCTGCCATGGGCCTGCAGCTTCAGCGGCCCCTCCGAAACCATGCGGTTGCGCCGGCCCGCGCCCGTCCCCTCCCACAGGGTGCGCTCGTACTGCACCAGGACTCCGTTGTGAAGAATGGTGAACCGGGCCGGTTTCACCACTCGTCCCGATCTCCGGTCCAGCCGGGCGGCGCGAAACAGGATGTCGTAGGTCTGCCATTGGCCCGGCGCCCGGGTCACATTGACCATGGGGGCGTAAAGGTTGAAGAACGAGGCGCACTGCTGTTTCGCAGTGAATCGGTTGGGGTTGTGGGAATCCAGGATCTGGACCTCGTAAAGGTGGTGGAAGTAGAAACCGCTGTTGCCGTGGGCCGGGTCGTCCGAGGGGAGATTGAACTCGACGTGAACCTGGGCGTCGCGGAACCAATCCTTGGTGATGATGTCGTGATCCCCGGCAATCAGGACGCCTTCCTCAACCTTCCAGTCCGCCGGACTGCCATCCGTGCGAGTGAAGCGGGAGTTGCCGGAACCGTCGAACAGAACCAGGGCGTCGGCGGGCGGACGGCCCCCGTCGTCGGTCTCCACGACCGGCAGGACCGGCACGTACTTCTGGGCCGGGGCCTCCGTGAGGTTGGACAATGGCAAAACACTCAGAATGCACGCAAACAGCAGCAGGCGTTGTGGAAGCATCAACCCGAGTATTCCAGTCCCGGACCACTCGAATCAAGGCCCGGCAGTGGAGTGAGCTACGAAGAGACTCGATGGCAGCCTCCTCTGTGCTCCCGTTTCCGTAGTAAACTTGGGCCTGCCGAAACCGACGACGCCATGATGATCCGAGACCGTGTCACCGAAACCCGATTCCGGGTGCGCTACGCCGAAACGGATCAGATGGGGTTCGCTCACCACTCCAACCACCTGGTCTGGTTCGAAGTCGCGCGGCTCGAGTTCTTTCGGGATCTGGGCCTGAGTTACGACCGGCTGGAACGGGAATCGGAGACGTTCCTTCCAGTCGTGGAAGTCCACTGCCGCTACATGAAGCCGCTGTTTTACGACCGGGAATTTGTGATTCGAACCCGTCTGAAGCGCCTGGGCCGACGGGGCATGACCTTCGGCTACCGGATCGTGGATCCCGCGGGAAACGTGAACTACGCCCGGGGAGAGAGCCGGCACATCGCCACCAACCGGCACGGCCGTCCCTGCACCTTTCCCGACTACTTTCTGACAGCCTGCCGCCTCGATGATGGGACCCAATGACATCGCCCCTTGGCACCGCCGAATGGTGAACCGGCTTCCCCGATGGGTGCGCCGGCTGATCCTTCGGTTCGAGACCCTGATCGAAGACCGGGTGGCCGATTTCGGCCGCTCGCTGCCGGCCGGGACCCGGGTGCTGGACGCCGGCGCCGGCGAGTGCCCGTACGCCCGCGAATTCTCCCATTGCCGCTACGTGGCCGTGGACCTGGCCGTGGGAGACGCCGACTGGGACTATTCGCGGCTCGACGGTGTGGCGGACCTGGCGCGGCTGCCGTTTCGGGACGGCTCCTTCGGGGCGGCCATCAACATCGTGGTCCTGGAGCACGTCCGGGACCCCCGGGCGGTGCTGGAAGAGCTGGGCCGGGTGTTGGCTCCGGGCGCCCGGCTGCTCTTGGCGGCGCCCCAGGAATGGGGAGTCCACCAGGCGCCCCACGACTATTTTCGCTATACCCGTCCCGGCCTCCAATGGCTGCTGGAGCGAGCCGGATTTGCCGGCATTGAAATCGAAGCCGGCGGTGGATTCTTCACGCTGCTGGGAAGGCGCCTGCTGGATTCGATACTCTACTTCCAGGGAGGATGGCGGTGGCTGCTGTTCCCGCCCGTCGCCGCCGTGTGTGGAGTGTTGGGAGTTCTGCTGCCCATGTTCGACTTCCTGGACCCAACCCGCAACACGACACTGGGCTACGTCTGCACCGCCAGAAAGCCGGGCCCGGTAGTCACATCAATGGAGCCGAGTCGATGAGCCGCAAGAAACGAACCGTCATCAACCCGCCGGGGATGTTTCCCCCGGGCGGAGAATACTCCTACGCCGTGGGTGCCGGAGGCCTGCTCTTCATCGCCGGACAGACCGCCTTCTCGCCCGAAGGAGAGCTGGTGGGAGAGGGCGACGACGCCGCGCAGACGCGCCAGGTCTTCGAAAACATCGGCCGGGTCCTCCAAGGCGCCGGCGCCTCTTTTTCGGACGTGGTGGAATTCACCACCTATCTGGTGGGCGTGGAATCGGTGGCGCCCTTTCTGGCGGCCAGGCGGGAGTTGTTCCCTTCCCTTTACCCGGACGGGGACTACCCCACCAACACTCTGATCAACATCGAGTCCCTGGCCGGTTCCAAGGCCCTGGTGGAGATCAGGACCGTGGCGGTCCTGCCCGAATCGGACTGACCGCAGAAAGAGGCCGTCCGGAATCCAACCCCTCCGGAGGTCCGGACGGAAGCCAGAGAAGCGCCTCGGTCCCGTCGGGCAGGGACCAGCGCCGGGTGACGCGCCAACCGCTTTGCTCCAGCCGTTCGTAGACCGCCTGATTGAAGGTGGTGAGGTAACTGATCCCCTGGTGCCCGGTCTTCCCCACCACGGCCTGCACGCGGTCCAACAGTTCCAGTGACGCGGCCGACTGGCCCACCCGGACGACTTCCAGTTCCCTTCCCGACTCCAGGGCCTGAAGCCGCAGGGCCAGCATGTGATAGTGGGCCAGATCGGGGACGAAGCCGATTCTGGCTCCCTCGGGAATCTGCTCCAGGATCTCCCGGTGGCGCCAGTTCTCCCGGCGCGGCGGACCGGCCACGTCGAAGTATCCCGGCGCGAACAAGACCCACTCCCGGCCGGCGCCCCGGTAGTCTCCGTCCTCCGGCACCTGGAAGAGAGCCAGCTTCCCGGGAACCAGAGGCAGGGAGAACGAGACGGCCAGGAACTGGAGGAACGCCAGCGCCGCCGCCAGCCGGACGACCCACTGGCGCCGGTCCCAAGGCAGCAGAATCAGGATGGCCAGCGGTCCGGCCAGCGGGAGGACATACCTGGGATCCTTGGCCTCCAGCATCGTCAGCAGAAAGAGTCCGCCCCAGAATGTCCACCGGATCAGGCTCGCCTCCGGAGGCCGGTCCCGGTTCCGGTCGGACTTGAGGAACGACCCCAGGACGAAGAGCGCGGTGAGGGGAAGGAACAGGTAGTAGCTGGCCAGCGACCTGGGATAGTAGAGCCAGCCCAGCAGCGATTCCAGGCCCGGGTCCTGTTCCCATCCGGCCGCCTGCATGGTGAGAGCGAACCGCTCCATCAGGTTCCGGGCGTTGGGCAGGTACCACCAGAAGACCAGAGGAGCCGCCACCAGCCCGGCGTCGACCAGATTCAGGAGCGAGCGCTTCCGGTCCCGGGAACGGACCAGCGCCCATACCAGCGGAAACGCCAGAAACAGGATGAAGGTCCACTTGGTCAACATCCCCGCCGCGATGACCAGACCCAGCAGCAGGCTATAGCCCTTTCGTTCCAGATGCCGGCTCTTGGCCACCAGGCAGAGGGCCAGCATGACCCACCCGCCGAGCGCCACGTCCAGGAGGGAGAAACGGCTGGTCCAGGCCACCAGGGGAAAGCACCAAGCCAGCAGCGCCGCCCAGGGAGCCGCCCCCCGGGTCAGGCACCGGGAGGCCAGCCACCAGACGCCGCCGAAAAGCATGACCAGTCCCGGGAGATTGGAGAGGAAGACGAGCGCGTCCCGGTTGGGCCACAGGGACAGAACCACCATCTCCTGGAGGTAGTAGAGGGGAGGGTAGTAGGAGGAGAGCGAGGAGAAGTCTTCCGGCAGCCTCCCGGCGTTCAGGGCCTGGAGGGACTCCCAGCCCCGGATCTGATGGTGAGCCATGTCCCAGACCTGGGGTTGCTCATCCAGCGCCAGCCAGGCCACGTGCAGCGCCAGGACGCCCAGTCCCAGGAAGAGGACCGCGAATCGATCCGGCGTCCGCCGGAATCGCTCACCAGTGGGTTGCAGGCTCGGGGACGGGACCGTCATAGGACTTCTTGACGCGGAAGATATTGAACCACTCCCAAGGCTTCCCGCCGGTAATGCTGACGGGGAGGATGCCCCAGCCGGTGCTGTAGAACCCGGCGTGGGAGGAGGGGTCCAGAATGCGCCACGGAGTGTTCATCAGGGCCGGGCGCTGCTCCAGCAGGTCGAGGTATTCATCGGAATCGTAGAGGGTCACCCAGGGGGAAGCCAGGACCGGCTTGACCAGGATATCTCCCGTCTTGGGGCCGACTTCGGTGCGCTCCAGAATCCTGGCTCCCTCCCGCTCCAGGTAGTGGCGGAAACCCCACTCGGCAGTGAACCAGAGCGTTTTCCCCTCGTGTCCGTAATCCTGCGCGATCTCCTGGGCCGCCCGCTGGTAGCTCCGGGCGAAACGGTAGTCGGCGTGGGCGATGGACAGGGAGTAGGCGGCGGTCAGCACCACCCCGAGCCAGACCAGGTTCCGGAGCAGAAAGGCCTCCTTGACCCGTTTCTCCAGTGTGGCGATCCAGAGCAGAATCACGGGTCCCGCCACCAGCGTCGAGTAACGCACCGATCCCGAGTAGTACATGAGGAGGCATGCCAGGCACCCCCCGAAAAACCAGAGCCAGACGGGAAGCCAGCGCCAGTCCCGCCGGGAGAGGAGGTCGGTCCCGAAGCCGGCCAGAAAGCGCCAGAAGACGGCGACGCCGCTGGTGAGAAACAGGGAAAAAAGGAACGCCTGGCTCCAGGTCCAATCCTCCCGCCACACGTAGAACGGGACGATGGAGAGCAGGAACAGGACGGCCAGAACGCGGGCGCCGATGCGGTCGGCCAGACCGTACCAGAGCGCCAACGGAAAGAGCACCGTTCCACCCAGGTTCAGCAGCAGGGACAGGGTCTTTTCCCCCATGATCCAACCCGAATAGATGTCCCGTCCGAGTGCGTGGAGGGCCGTGTTGAGCAGCAGGAATCGATCGTAGTGCAGATATGCGCGCAGATACCACAGGCCCCACAACAGCAGCGGCGATGCCAGAACCAGCAGCGCCTTGCCCCGGGAAATCCGGGGCGCCCCGGACTCGCGCAGGAAGAGACAGACCAGCATCAACAGCATCAAGCCCGCCCCCAGGACGGAGATGAAACAGGTCCCCAGCAGCGATGCTCCCCAGATCAGCCAGTCCCGCCGCGAGGCGATCCCGTCCCTGACCCGCAGGAAACGGGACAAAGCCACAATCCACAAGGACCAGAAGGGGACGTCGGTCATAACCGTGTGGCTGGAGGCGAGAAAACCGGGCGCCGTGACCAGGAGGCAGGAGGCGGCCAGGGGAAACCGGACATAGCGGCGAGCCAGATCGTGAAACCCCCAAGCCGCCAGGAGGGGAAAGACCAGAAAGCCGAGATGGTAGACCCATTCCGACTCGCTGTTGGTGACCCACTTCAGCAGCGCCAGGTAATAGCTGACCAGGGGCAGGTGGCTGTGGCTGGCGCCGTCGGGCGCTCCCATGCCCTCGAAGCTGATGCGGAAATCATAAGGGTAGAGGGGCGTCTGCAGAATGTTGTCGGCCACCCGCAGATAGATGCGGTCGTCGATGTGGAAGGCCTGGAAGAGGAACGGGAGCTGAGTCCCCAGAATCAGCAGGATCAGGACTCTTGCCGGACTTCTCATGGCCTTCGGAACGAGCCGGGTGGATGAACTGATCACATCCCCCACACCATGACCGGGGCGCCGCCTTCCGTCTCCTCGCGGCGATATACCTTCTCGTCCCACGGCCGGCCCTCGGTACGGTCGAAGATCACCAGGTGTCCCGCCGCCGCGGCGCAACGATCCATGTAGGCGCGCGTCTGGGCCAAGCCCTCGCTCAGCGTCCGCTCAAGGCCTCGATGCAGCAGCTTGCACTCTACCACGACCTTCCGGGTCTCCCGGTTCTCACCGGCCCGTCCGCCCAACGGCCAGACCAACAGCAGGTCCGTGCGCCCCCGGCCCAGGCCATACTCGCGTTCGATCCGTCCGCCGCTGTTGACGATGCGCTGCAGGAACGCCTGCAACAGCAGTTGCGGCCCGGCCTCCTTGTACTGGAACCGCTCCACCCAGTGCTCCGAGTGCTCCCGGAAGGATTCCTGGAACGCGGCCAGCAGCTTGTCTACCCGCAGCACGCCGGCGTCATCGACGTACCAGGCCGGGTCGTGATGAAAACCTGCCTGGGTGGTATACGTGAGATCGTGCGGGATCACCTCTTTGTAGATGGGGTTGGCGATGGCGATGGGGTTGTTACGCGCCACGAGACCGAGGTCGCGCACGTACTCCAGATCGTCGACCGGAATCGATTCCACGGCGTCCGCGCCTCTCAGCAGCGGCTCGATGACCCGACGCACCCGTTCCTCCCCGAGCTTGTCCGTGAGCTGGTCCAGATGCGTCTCTCGACGGAGGATCAATCGCTCGCGCGCGTCCTGGATGGCGTCGCCGGTGATCTCCCGGCTGCGGTCCCGTCCGGCCTTGTCGTCGAAGCAGACTTCGTAGGCAAGCGCGTTCACCAGCCATGGCTGTCCCTGCGTGAGTTCCCAGACCCCCCGCCGCGCGTCGTCCGTGAACACTTGGCCCGTCTCCTCAGTGTGCTGTTCCAGCAGAGACTCGACCTCACGTTTTGAGAAGTCCCCCAGTCGCAAGGACTTGGCGCGGATGTTGAAGGCGCTGCCGCCGGTGATGATCGCGTTCCCTGTCGCGGACTGTATGCGGTAGTCACGCACGTCGCGCACCCCACACAGGATTACGGACTGCGGGAAACCGCCCGGCCGGTCGTCGTATCCGGCGCGAAGCTGGCGCAGCACCGAGAGCAGGGTGTCGCCGATCAGGGCGTCGATCTCGTCGATCAGCAGCACCAGAGGCCTCGGATCGGCCTCCGCCCAGCGTGCCAGCACGTGGCGGAAGGCGCCGTCCGGGCCGGCCTGGTCGAGCACCTCCGGCCAGAAGCTCGCCAACGACTCGTCGTCCAGAGTCCTCCGCGCTCGAATCGCGAGTTCGGAGAGCATGGATCGCATCGCCCGCTCCACGTTCTCGCGCGACGCCTGAGCGGCCTCGACGTTCACGTAGACGCAGCGGTATTCGCCCTCGGCGCCGCCGTTCAGCAGATCTCTCAGAGCCAGCAGAGCGGAAGTCTTGCCGGTCTGGCGCGGCGCATGCAACACGAAATACCGCTTCTGCCGGATCAGCATCAGCACTTCATCGCGGTCCAGCCGCTGCAGCGGCGGGATGTGGTAATGATCTTCCGCGATAATGGGGCCGGCGGTGTTGAAGAAACGCGGGATCGTCGTCATCTGTTGAGACTCCTGACCGACGGCCGGACCAATGCCGCTGGGCGTTCGCGCTACCGCGCAAGTTGCGCCGGCAGTCCGAGCGGACCGCAGAGCAGCCATCCTCCGGCCTGGGTCAGAATCTGCACGTCCCCCGGATCTCGTCGACGTCCGTTCCGTCGCTGACGGCCGTCAGTGATCCCTGAAGATGGGCATCTTGTAGAAGATGGCCAGCTTCTCCATCCGGGGAATCAGGCGGCGGACCTTCAGCGTGTCCACCATGAAGCTGCCCAGGATGACGGGAAGACGAGGATTGGGAGCGTGGCAGTCCTGGCACTCGGGGTAGTCGGTCAGGTCGCCCTTCAGATGAGCCTCGCGCATGCGGTTCATCCTCTCCGAATTCCAGAGGTCGTAAATGGAGGAGTCCCGGACGTTGCCGATGGGTTCGGACTGCCAGGTATGGCAACAGGGGAAGAATTCTCCCTTGTAATTGACCATGGCCGGCCCCTGCCAGAGCTGATAGCAGGGATGCCGCCGCCGGGTGTGCTGGACCCTTTCCTCCAACGCCACTTCCGGAATGACGATCTCGTCTTCCTTGATGCGGACTTCGTCGACGCCGTCGATGGACCACATCCGCTGAAAGTCCCGGACCTGATGCTGGTTTTCGGGCAGGCGGACCATCTGAAGGACCACGAACAGATCGGGACGCTGAACCCTCTTCATCTCCAGGAAACTCAGGATGTTGGCCCTGACCTTCTCGAAATCGGCCCCCTTGCGGTACTTCTCGTAAGTTTCGGGAGTGGTTCCGTCGAAGGCGATGATGAGACTGTCCAGACCCGACTCCAGGAGTTCCTGGCTCCGGCGTTGATCCAACAGGGTGGCGTTGGTCGAGACCACCGTGTAGATGTCGGCGTCCTTGCAGTACCGGACCATGCGGAAGATGTCGGGATTCATGAGAGGCTCGCCGCCGCCCCAGGGGAACACCAATTCGGTCTTCTGGCTGATCTCGTCGATGATCTGCTGGAAGAGGCCGAAATCGAAGTCTTCAGGAGGATAGTAGCCCAGCTCCCGCGGACACATGGGGCACTTGAGGTTGCATTTCCCGGTGTTCTCGATGATGAGGGTGATGGGGTAGGCTTCCAGGTCGGCGCGTCCCGTCAGGTATCCCGAGAGCAACTTCCACCGATTCCGTGCCTGAGTCAGCCGCATAGGTCTCTACCCGGGATATGCGGTGCTCATCTTAGCAGAATCACCGCACCGCCACTGATTTGACGGAATGGAGATCAGAGGATCTGTCCCTCGGCGAAGAGGGGGGCCGCCCGGATGGCCGCCTGGGCCGCCGCCAGACGGGCCACGGGAACCCGAAACGGCGAACAGCTCACGTAGTCCATCTTGATCCGATGACAGAAATCGATGGATGCGGTGTCCCCGCCGTGTTCCCCGCAGATCCCGATCTCCAGGTTGGGACGCCGGGACCGGCCTTCCCGGACCGCTATCCGAATCAGCTTCCCGACGCCCTCCTGGTCCAGGGTCTGGAATGGGTTCGACGGCAGGATGCCCTCGTCCACGTAGCGCAACAGGAAGTGCGTTTCGGCGTCGTCCCGGGAGTAGCCCAAGGTCATCTGGGTCAGGTCGTTGGTGCCGAAGGAGAAAAACTCGGCAACCTCGGCCAATTGACTCGCGGTGATGGCGGCCCGGGGCACTTCGATCATGGTCCCGAACCTGTACTCGAGCCGGCATCCCCGCTCCCGCATGACCTCCACGGCCACCCGCTCCAGGACCGGCTGGATCACCTTCAACTCGTTGACGTGCCCTACGAGAGGGATCAGGACCTTGGGCCGGACCGTTCCCCCCTCCTGAGCCACGTCGCAAGCCGCCTCGAAGACGGCCCTCACCTGCATGCTCACGATTCCCGGCATCACGATACTGAGCCGAATTCCCCGCAGCCCCATCATGGGATTGCTCTCGTGCAGCTTCCTCAGCGTCGCCAGTGTCCGCTGCAACTCGCCCACCTCCTGTGTCCGCCCTTCGGTTCGGCACACCTGCAGGCGCTCCCGGATCTCCTCCTCCGTGGGCAGGAACTCGTGCAGCGGCGGATCGATGAGCCGGATCACCACGGGACGCCCGTCCATCACCCGGAAGAGGCCTTCAAAATCTCCCCGTTGCAGGGGCAGAAGACGATCCAGAGCCTGTTTCCGCTCGACCTCGTTACTCGAGAGGATCATCTGGCGGACGATGGGCAGGCGGCTGGTCTCGAAGAACATGTGCTCGGTCCGGCACAAGCCCACCCCTTCGGCGCCGTAGGTCAACGCACGAACCGCATCCTGGGGGTGGTCCGCGTTGGCCAGCACACCCAGATGACGACGGCTGTCGGCCCAGGAAAGGAGCGTCTGCAGGTCGTTTTGATCTTCCAGCTTGGATTCGACGGTGGGAATCTTTCCCAGAAAAATTTCTCCCGAGGTCCCGTCGAGGGAGATCCAATCCCCCTCCCGAACCAGATGTCCGTTGGCCCTGAGCCAACGTTTCGTCTCTCGAAGTTCCATCCCTCCGGCTCCGACCACGCAGGGCACCCCGAACTGACGAGCCACCACGGCGGCATGGCTCGTCGCCCCACCTTCGATGGTCAGGATGCCTCGCGACGCCAGCATGCCGTGAACGTCGTCGGGCCGGGTAAAGGGGCGCACCATGACCACGTCGGTTCCCTCTTTTCCCCATCTCTCGGCCGTGTCGGCGTCGAAGGCCGCCCGTCCCACCGCGGCCCCCGGGGAAGCGTTGACTCCTCTGCCCAACAGGTTCCCGGCGGTCCTCGCCTCTCCCTTGGCTCGAGGCGCGAAGGCAGGGTGCAGGAAGACGTCGACGTCTTCGGGACGGACCCGGAGCAGCGCCTCGTCGCGAGTGATGCGTCCCTCCCTGCAAAGATCCACGGCAATTCGAATGGCCGCCCTGGCCGTTCTCTGCCCGGACCGCGTCTGCAGGATCCAGAGCTTGTTCCGCTCGACGGTGAACTCCACGTCCTGCATGTCGCCATAGTGCTGTTCCAGTTTCCGGCAGATTCGAGTCAGCTCGCGGGCGACTCCCGGCATCCGGGTCCCGAGGTCGGTGATCGTCTCCGTATTGCGGATCCCGGCCACGACATCCTCTCCCTGGGCGTTGGTGAGGTAGTCGCCGTAGAGCGCCGGGGCTCCGGTCACCGGATTCCGCGTAAAGACCACGCCGGTGCCGGAATCGAGGCCCATGTTCCCGAAGACCATGGAAACGACGTTGACCGCCGTCCCCAGGTCGTGGGGAATGCCCGAGGCGTTGCGATAGTCGATGGCGCGCTTGCCGTTCCAGCTCCCAAAGACCGCCTGAACCGCCATCCGAAGCTGTTCCAAGGGGTCCTGCGGAAACTCGCTGCGGGCCTTCGCCCGGATAATGCGTTTGAATTCTGCCGTCAACTCCTTCCAGTCCGAGGCCGTCAGATCCGCGTCCGACGACGCCCGCCGGCTGCGTTTTGACCGCGCCAGATGCGACTCGAAGGCTTCGTCGCCCAACTCCAGCACCACACTGCCGAACATCTGGACCAGGCGGCGATAGGCGTCGGCCGCGAACCGGTCGTCTCCGGAGCGGGTCGCGAGCCCCGCAGCCGTCTCGTCGTTGAGCCCCACGTTGAGCACCGTATCCATCATTCCGGGCATGGAGTGCATGGCCCCGGAACGGCACGAGACGAGCAGCGGGTTCCGGGCATTGCCGAAGCCCTTGCCCGTCGCCTCCTCCATCCAGGCCATGGCCTCCAGCACCTGGTCCCACAACCCCTCGGGGAAGACACCTCCCGAGTTCAGGTATTCCACGCACGCTTCCGTGGTGATGACGAAACCGGGCGGCACAGGCAGGCCGCTGCGGCTGAT
Source organism: Acidobacteriota bacterium (assembly GCA_028874215.1). Lineage (NCBI taxonomy): Bacteria > Pseudomonadati > Acidobacteriota > Acidobacteriota bacterium. Next base: position 39,562 of record JAPPLF010000049.1, on the reverse strand, counting down.
CTCGGCCAGGCTTGCACCCTTCCCGCCGAGAAGCGCCCGCAAAGACTCCTTCTCGTGATGAGTCTCGCCAGGAGACACTTCGTCGAACCGGAACACCCATTTTCCGCTGTTCATTTGAGCCGCCTCAAACGGAGATTCGAATAGAACGATCCGAGAAGGAAATCCCGCGGGAACCCGGAGACGTGCGGGAGCCGGTCCCGCGTCACCGGCGATACGGGTCAGGATTCATAGTAGTCGAGACCCAGATGGGTGATCTGCTCCTCGCCACGCATATAGCGGAGGGTGTTCTTCAGTTTCATGAGCTGGATGAAGAGATCGTGCTCGGGATAGAGCTCGGGCAGGGTCATGGGACTCTTGAAATAGAAGGAGAGCCATTCCTGGATGCCGGACATTCCGGCCCGTTTGGCCAAGTCCAGGAACAGAACCAGGTCCAACACGATGGGAGCGGCCAATATGCTGTCCTTGCAAAGGAAGTCGATCTTGATCTGCATCGGATATCCCAGCCAGCCGAAGATATCCAGGTTGTCCCATCCCTCCTTGTCGTCCCGGCGCGGCGGGTAATAGTTGATCCGCACCTTGTGGTAGAAGTCGCCGTACATGTCGGGATAGTGCTCGGGCTGCAGGATGTACTCCAGAACCGAGAGCTTGCTCTCTTCCTTCGTCCGGAAGGATCCGGGGTCGTCCAGAACCTCGCCGTCGCGGTTGCCCAATATGTTCGTGGAGAACCAGCCCGAGAGCCCCAGGAGCCTGGCCTTGAGACCAGGGGCGACGATAGTCTTCATCAGCGTCTGCCCCGTCTTGAAGTCCTTGCCGCAGATGGGAACGCCCTCATCCAGAGCCAGTTGTTGGAAGGCCGGCGCGTCCACCGTCAGGTTGGGCGCCCCGTTGGCGTAGGGAATCCCCAGCTTGAGAGCCGCATAGGCGTAGACCATGCTGGAGGGAATGTCCGGGTCATTGTTCTTGAGACCCTCTTCCAGAGCTGACACGTCTTCGTGGACCGGTCCCTGTTCCAAAAACACCTCGGTGCTCCCGCACCAGACCATCACCATGCGGTCGACCTGCTTTTCCTGCTGAAACGACCGGATCTGATCCATCAACTGGTGGGCCAGGTCCCACTTGGTCCGGCCCTTCCTGACGTGGGTCCCGTCCAGCCTCTTGACGTACCGGTTGTCGAACACCGCCGGATAGGGACGAACGTCCTCCAGGACCGGCCTGAGCTGATCCAGGAGACTCATCTCCAGAACGCCGGCCTTGACGGCCGCGGTATACGCGTCGTCGTCGAACACGTCCCAGGACGCGAATTCCAGATCCTCCAGTTGGGCCAGGGGAACGAAATCGGAGATCTTGGGTGAGCGCCCCTCCGTTCGTTTTCCCAGCCGGACGGTCCCGAATTGGGAAAGCGACCCGATGGGCAGAGCCAGCCCCCTCTTCACGGCCTCGACACCGGCAATAAAGGTGGTGCTCACCGCACCCAGGCCAACCAACAGCACCCCCAGTTTTCCCCGGGGTTTCTCGATCCGTACACCCTTCTCAATCATGTCCATTCACCTCGAATTCATGCCGCCACGGGCACCGCATGAGTTTTTCGCCGTCCGCCCGTCGAATTATGTCCTCGCGACCATGGAAATGTCCGCGTAGGACAAGAAAAGCTGTGAGATCTCATGGAGGATTCGCAATCGGTTCCGGCGCAGATCTTCTTCGTGCGACATGACGAGCACGTCGTCGAAGAAACGGTCGACGGGCCCGCGCAAGCGGGCCATCTGCTTCAGCGCTTCCAGAAACTCCCCCTTCTCCAACCTGGCGGCGACCTGGGGGCGCGTCTCCTGGACCGCCCGGTTCAATGTCCGTTCCGCCGGTTCTCTCAGATCGCCGGCGCGGACCTGATCCAGCTCGATGGCCTGGCCCGCCAGAATATTCTTGATCCTCTTGTAGGCCGTTGCCAACACTTCGAAATCCGCTTCCTTCCTCATCTCCTCCAGCGCGACCGCCTTCCGGAACCGGAGATGCAGACTCTGACGAGAGTCTACCGCTTGTACGGCCTGGATGACGTCGTCGGACACGCCCCGGTTCCGAAACACATGCCGGACCCGCCGCTCCAGGAAGGCCAGGATCCGGCCTTCCGGTTCCGGACCGGCCTCGTCTTCCGGGAGCGACTGCCGCGCCATCCGGACCAGGTCTTCGAGCGGATAGTCGAGACGAAACTCCAGCAATATCTTAACGATGCCCAGGGCCTGACGGCGGAGCGCGAAAGGATCGCTGGAGCCTGTGGGAACGATTCCACCGGCGATACACGTGCTGACGGTATCCAGCTTGTCCGCCAGGGCCAACAGGGCCCCGCCCGGCGTGGAGGGAGGGGCATCGCTGAGAGAGACCGGCTTGTAGTGCTCCAGGACGGCCTTCCAGACCGCAGCGGGATAACCCTCCCGGCGCGCGTAGAGGCCCCCCATGACCCCCTGCAACTCCGGAAGCTCGCGGACCATCTCGGAAGTGAGATCGGCCTTGGAGAAAAGGGCCGCCCGCTCCAGGTGAGGGTCGGACTTCAATCGGGCACAGAGCGCCTTCACCCGGTTCACCTTGTCCAGGTAACTTCCCAGCCGCTGGTGAAAGACGATGCCGGCCAGCTTTTCGCACCGCTTCTCCATGCTGGTCTTGAGATCGGTCCGCCAGAAAAACGCCGCGTCTTCGAGGCGGGCTCTCAATACCCTCTCGTGCCCCTGGAGGATCCGGCCATCCGAGTCGGCGTCGGTGTTGACCACGGTCAGGAAGTGGGGCCGGAGCTGCCCTTCCTCGTCAATCACCGAGAAGTATTTCTGGTGGTGGCGCATGACCGTCACCAGCACCTGCCGGGGGATATCCAGAAAGCCCTCGTCGAAGCCTCCGCACAGGACGCTGGGATACTCGTTGAGCTGGACGACCGTTTCCAGAAGGTGTGCGTCTTCCACGGGAGTCAGCCCGCGGGGAACCTTCCGGACCAGCTCCCCGGCGATCTTGCGGCGCCGCTCGTCCATGCCGGCCAGGACGTAGTTCCGGCGCATCCGGTCAGGGTACTCCTCTGCGTGAGCCAACCGGATCTCATCCTTCCCCAGGAACCGGTGGCCACGCGTGATCCTTCCCGAGTCGATTCCTTCGAATCGAAAGGAGACGACCTGGGAATCCCACAGCGAGACGCACCAGCGAAGGGGCCGGATAAATCGAAACCGGCTCTCCCGCCAATACATGCCGCGCGGCCAGGAGAGGCCGGCCACCAGCCGGGGGATCTCTTCCTGGAGTATTTCCGGGAGGGAACGGCCCGGAATCCTCTTCCGGTATCCCAGGTAATCGCCCTTGGGAGTCTCGACCCGCTCCAACATTTGCACGTTCAGCCCCTGGCTGCGAGCGAATCCGACAGCAGCCCTCCCGGGTTCCCCATCGGGTCCCAAGGCGACGCGGACCGGAGGACCCAGGACAAGCTCTTCCCTCCCCGGCTGGCGCCCGGGCAGCCCGCCGGCCAGCAGGGCCAGTCTCCTGGGAGTGCCGTAGGACCGGACCGGGACCGGGGACACTCCTTCCCGGGCCATCAACTCTTCCAGATTCCGGCCAAGCCCGGCCAGAGCCGGAGAGATGACGTCGGCAGGCATCTCCTCCAGGCCCAACTCAAGCAGAAAGCTGTGACCCATGATCTTCCAGGTAAAGCCGTGCCGTCGCCACTGCCAGGGCGCGCACCCGGGCAATCAGGGCGACGCGCTCGGTGACACTGATGGCGCCCCGGCTGTCCAGCAGGTTGAAGGTGTGGGAGCACTTCAGACAATAGTCGTACGCCGGGAGGACGCATCTGGCCTCGTGGCAACGCCGGCATTCCTCCTCGTAGAGTCGAAACAGGTTGAAAAGCAGATCCGTGTCGGCAACCTCGAAGCTGTAACGGGAGAACTCGGCCTCTTCCAGCCAACGAATCTGCCCGTACGTCTGCTCCCGGTTCCACCGGAGTTGGTAAACGCTGTCCTCGCCTGAGATGAAGGCTGCGATCCTCTCCAGCCCGTAGGTCAGCTCCACCGGGACCGGCATCAATTCGATACCGCCGGCCTGCTGAAAATAGGTGAACTGCGTGATCTCGAGCCCGTCCAGGAGCACTTGCCAGCCCACGCCCCAGGCGCCCAGGGTGGGACTCTCCCAATTGTCCTCTTCGAAACGGATGTCGTGACGCTTCAGATCCACGCCGATGCTCCCAAGGCTCTCGAGGTAAAGGTCCTGAATGTTCTCCGGCGACGGCTTGAGAATGACCTGCAACTGGTGGTGGCGATAGAGTCGATTCGGATTCTGTCCGTACCGTCCGTCGGCCGGCCGGCGGCTGGGCTGGACGTAGACGACGCTGTAGGGTTCAGGGCCCAGAACCCGCAGAAAGGTTTCCGGGTGCATGGTCCCGGCGCCGACCTCGGTGTCGTAGGGCTGTTGCGCCACACAACCCGCGTCCATCCAGAATTCGAGCAGACGGTGCACGATGTCCTGAAAAGTCTGCGGAGCTTCGGCTCCATCCCTGGATGCTGCACAGTCGGATTCGTTCATTGCCGGGTTTCAGAGGAGTTCCTTCAGCAGTTTCCGGGTCTTCAGCGGTTTTTCGAGGTGGTATTCTAACAACTTCTCCGAAAAGCGCGCTAACGTTTTGTCCTCCTCAAGGGTCAGGCACTCCGCCTTCAGCGAGGCCGGCGGCACCCGCATGAAAGACTTGGCCCTGGCCGCCAGTGGGCGGGACAGTTCGCCGCCAAGGTCGGGAAGAACCCCTTCCAACCTGAGGGTCCAGAGTTCCAGGTAACGGGACAACAGGGAGATGGGGACCGAACCGACGGCCGCAAGAACGGCCAGGGCCAGGCGGAAGAGATGCTCGCTCTCCTCCTGTTCCCGGCTGAACTCAAGCAGAAGCTCGGCAAAATAGCTCAGATGCAGTGTGGACTCCAACGTGGTGCTTCCCCGCGGAAAGACCCGCAACACCTCGCAACTCCGGATCACCGCCAGTTCCTGGTGCTCCTTGCGATGAAAGCTCAACTTCACGTAGTTCAGGGGCTCCAGGCTGCCCCCGAATCGGCCGCCTGACTTTCGGGCGCCGTGAGCGATGCCCCGCAATTTCCCGAAACTCCGGGTAAAGAAGACGGCAATCTTGTGCGATTCGGAGAAAGGATAGGTTCTGAGGGTGATCGCCTCGGATTGGTGGCGGCTCATGAGGAGGAGACGACGGTCAGGAAATACGTCGCCAATCCCAGGAAGGAAAGAAAACCGACCATGTCCGTGAAGGTGGTCAGAATGATGCTCGAAGCGACGGCGGGGTCGACGTTGAGTTTGATCAGAAACAGGGGAATCAATGTGCCGACGATGCCGGCCACGAGAATGTTGATGATGAGCGCCCCGCCCAAAACGAATCCCAACTCAAAGCTGCCCTTCCAGGCGAAAGCCACGGCCCCGCACAACAATCCCAAGACGACTCCATTGGTGAGGGCGACCGCCAGTTCCTTTCCCAACGCCGCTCGACTGCTCTTCCAGGTCACCTCTCCCAGGGCGAGTCCGCGGACGATCACAGTCAAGGTCTGGGTCCCCGAATTGCCCCCCATCCCGGCCACCACCGGCAGAAAGACGGCCAGATACGAAAACTTGGCGATGGTGGGTTCGAAAAAGGCGACGATCGTGGCCGCCAGCAGAGCCGTCACCAGATTGATGAGCAGCCACGGCAGCCGTTTTCTCACCGATTTCCGAGGCGGTGTGTAGATCCGATCGTCACTCTCCACGCCCGCCATGTAGAAGATGTCCTCGGTGGCCTCTTCCTTGATGACGTCGATCACGTCGTCCACGGTGATCACGCCCACGAGCTTGTTCTCCTCGTCCACCACCGGGATGGCCAGGAGGTCGTAGAGGGCCACTTGCCGTGCCACTTCTTCCTGGTCCGTATCGGTCCGCACCGAGAGGATGTCGGTGGTCATGATCTTTCTCAGCGGCGTGCTGGGAGGAACCATGATCAGTCCCCGCAGGGAGACGATCCCGACCAGATGAGACCGTTTGTCCACCACATAGACATAGAAGGACATTTCCAGATCTTCAGCGGTCTGGATCGTGTGGATGGCCTCGCCCACCGTCACGACCTCCTGGAAGGCCAGCACGTTGGGAGTCATGATCCGGCCGGCGGTTTCCGCCTCATGCTCCAGCAGGCCCTGGACTTCGGCCGATTCCTCCGTGGCCATCAGATCCAGGATTGCCGCGGCCCGGTCTTCGGGCAGGGCCGAGATGAATTGGGCGGCGTCGTCGCTCTCCAGCTCCTGGAGGACCGCGGCCGCCTCGTCGGCGGAAAAGTGGGCCAGAAGCGCAATGGCCGGATCGAGACCCATCCCGGTGAGAGTCTGTCCCGCCAGGTCCTTGTCCTTCTTGATGAGCAGCGAGAAGACCCGCCGCTGCTGCAGCTCACCCAGCTCCAGCATGATGTGGGAGATGTCGCCGGGGCGCAGCTTGGACAGAAGGTTGGCGACGTGCTCGAACGCACTCCGCCTCAGGAGGCGGCGGACGGATTGTGCCAGCAGATGAATCTTATGCGTCTGCATACTCTCACCCCCGGCGCAAGCGCCTCAGTTCAGTCCCGCTGCGGAGGTTGGACACGGGACAGGTTCGTTCGGCGCCATCGTAACCCAGAATTCTCGTCGGGTCGCCGCGTGACCACGAAAAAAATCACGTTGCGGGGCATTTGTTCGTCCTCGTCGGGGATCGAGGTTTTCCGGTTCCGGACCGTGCCGGGTGCACCCGAGCGAGAAATGCGTGCCCGCCGCCGAAAACTTCCTGTTTCGTGAAACGGAGCACCGAATGGGCACTCAGTCCGGTCGAACTTCCTGTTCCTCCAGAGAGGCCGGCTCCTTGAGTCGAAAACGCACGAACTGGTAACCCCTGAGAACAACGCCGCTGAGAAGGTAACCGGAAGCCATGGCCATCAAGGACTGCCGCGAATAGAAGAACACGGCGGCCACCATCAAGGCCAGAATCACAACCAGCAGATGAGACTTCCTGCCTCCCAGATTGAGCCGTTTGAACGACGGATAGCGGACCGTGCTCACCATGAGACAGGCCACCGCATAGTTCATGGCGACCAGTGAGACCTTGAAGAAGACCGTGTCGGGAGGGGTCTCGAAGTAGTGGATGATCGCCGCCACAAAGGCCGCCGCCGCCGGGATGGGAAGTCCGGCGAAATACTTCATCTCCTTCAACTGGACGTTGAACCGGGCGAGGCGCACCGCCCCGCAGATAAAGAAGAAGAAGGCCGAAAAACGGGCGAAATTGCCCAGGTCGGCCAGTCCCCAGGAGTAAATGAGCACCGCCGGTGCGATTCCGAAGCTGACAACGTCGGCCAGGGAGTCCAACTGAACGCCGAAATCGCTGGTGGCATTGGCCATTCGCGCCACCCGGCCGTCCAATCCGTCCAGGACGACGGCGATCCCGATGGCGATCGCCGCCGCCTGGTAGTGCTCGTTGAGTATGGACACCAGGGCGAAGAAGCCCGCGAACATGTTCCCCACGGTGAAGAGCGAAGGCAGGATGAAGACGCTACGGCGAAATCGCTTCCTGGGGCCCCTGGGACCTGTGAATCGCCGTTCGTTACGTCTCAACTTTTTCACGGCCCGGAGTTCCAATACGCCAGGACGGTGCTGCCGCCGTAGACTCGATCGCCTTCACTGACCACCAAGTCGCAATTCCCCGGAAAGAACAGATCGACACGGCTGCCGAATCGAATAAGGCCTATTCTATCACCCCTGCCGAGGACGTCTCCCTCATTCTTCCAGACCCGGATTCGGCGCGCCAATACCCCCGCCACCAGAGCGAAGGTCAGGGGCCTGTCGCCTGAAACGGTCAGTATGACCCGCTCGTTCTCAACCGAAGCCCGGTCGTCCCAGGCGAGATGAAACCGTCCGGAGCGGTGTTCCTTCCGGACCAGGACACCTTCCACCGGGGAACGATTGACGTGAACGTTCCAGATCGAAAGAAAAATACTGACCTCGGTGCCCTCCTCAAACGATCTCACGCGAACGATCTTTCCGTCCGCCGGGCTGACCACGGCGTCGGGATCATCGGGAACGGAGCGGTTCGGATCACGGAAAAACCAGGCGACGAACGCCGCCAGGATGAGGGTGACCACGCCCAGGGCCATGACCTGTAGCCACGCCAGGACCAGGGTCAACGCCACCAGGGGAAGAAAGAAATAATAGCCGTCTCGGGCCATGGGCGGATGCTCCGAACTTTGGCCGGGAGCCGGACCTGAATTGGGTTCCCGGGCAAGACAATGGACTCCTTCCAGGAGGGCATCCCCCGCCTGGACTGAGCGGGAATCAAGGGAGATACGAACGAAAGTCCGGATTCGCCGCAGGCGGACGAAAACCTAGCCGGTCTGCGCCTCCATCCGGTGTCGATGGATGATCACCTGCATCTGATCCTTCAGGGCCAGCTTCTTTTTCTTGATGACGCTCTCACGCAACTTCTCTTCCGGGTTCAGGTAGACCCGGCGAACAAGCTCCTCCAGTTGGCGCTCGTAGCCCTGGTGCTCCAAGGCGAGCCGGGAAAACTCCTTGTCCGTCTCCATCAGATGACTTTTGAGAGCGGCCTCATCCATCGCGCGCTTCCTCCCGGGGCTTGAACCACGGCACGCAGCACCTCGTACCGACGCATGAATTTAGCAAATGGGTCCCCGACCTTCAAGAAGAGTGCCGGGAACGCGAGACAGGGGTTCGACGCCTGCGATGAGCTTGCTCGGCAATGTTTTCAGCGCTCGACCGAGAGTCCCTGCCGGGCTCGATGCCGCTTTAAACCCAGATCGATGAGCTTTTCGATCAGGCCGGGATAGCTCAAACCCGAAGCCTGCCAGAGCTTGGGATACATGCTGATCTGGGTGAATCCCGGAATGGTGTTGGCTTCGTTGATCCAGAGCCGGTGGCTGTCCTTCTCCAGCAGGAAATCGACCCGGGCCATGCCCTCCACTCCCAGAGTTCGGCAGGTCTCCAGGGCCAGCCGCCGCACTTCGTCCATCCGATCCCGGGAGAGGGGCGCCGGGATCAGCAACCGGCTGGTCCCGTCCAGGTACTTGGCGGCGTAGTCGTAGAATTCCCCGGAGGGAACGATCTCGCCCGCGATGGAGGCCCTGGGATGTTCATTCCCCAGGACCGAAACTTCGATCTCCCGGGCGTCGACGCCCTGCTCGGCAAAAACCAGCAGGTCAAATCTCAGGGCTTCCTCCAGATGGCGCCGGAGTTCCCCGGAGTCGCGGCTCTTGCCGACTCCGACGGACGAACCCATGTTGGCCGGCTTCACGAATACGGGGTATGCGAGGTCGTTCTCGATCCTCGCCACGACCCGGTCGGGGTCCTCCTCCCATCCCGCTCTGGTCGTGCTCACGAAGGGTAGGACCGGCAGCCCGGCGTGGGCCAGCACCTGTTTGCACCAGACCTTGTTCATGGCCAGGGACGAGCCCAGCACGCCGGCTCCCACGTAGGGCAGCCCCAACACCTCCAATGCTCCCTGTACGGTGCCGTCCTCTCCGAACGGTCCGTGCAGCACCGGGAACACGACGGGCGGCGGGGGCGGCAGTGCTGCCAGAACCGCGAGCCAGTGCTCCGATCCGGTGGGAAACTCCCAGGGTCCGTCCGGCGAGAGCTCCAACTTCCGGCGCAGAAACTGAGGATCGTAGCTTCCGCCCTGCCGGTTCAGACCCATGACCGAGATCCGGTGCCGTCCCGGGTCCAGGTGGTTCAGAATCGACCGGGTCGAGACGAGGGAGACGTCATGCTCGGCGGAGCGTCCTCCGCAGAGGACCACCACGTGAATCCTGCTGTCCGTCATCGGCATCGAATATCCGGGCCCGGGACCTGGAAGCCAACCGCGGCGATCTCACCGAAAAACATCCGGCGAGGGAGCTCCCGTCCCCCCTCACGACCCACTTCTCGCACCTCTCTTGGCCCCCGGGTCCATGGACTCGTAGGCTTGGATGATTCGCTTGACGAGCCGGTGGCGCACCACGTCCCGGCGATCGAACTCACAGATCGAGATCCCCTGCAAGCCCTTGAGCAACCCGCGGGCCTCCACCAGGCCCGACGTTTGACCCGGGGGAAGATCGATCTGAGTAATGTCCCCGGTGACGACCGCCCTGGAATTGAGACCGATTCGAGTGAGGAACATCTTCATCTGCTCCGAGGTGCAGTTCTGGGCCTCGTCCAGAATGATGAACGAGTCGCCCAGGGTTCTCCCCCGCATGAAGGCCAGAGGAGCGATCTCGATGATCTCCCGGTCCATGAGCTTTTGCACCCTCTCCGCCCCGATCACGTGGATCAAGGCGTCCGACAGGGGCCTCAAGTAGGGGTTGACCTTTTCCTGGAGGTCCCCCGGGAGGAACCCGAGCCGTTCGCCCGCTTCCACCGCGGGACGGGACAACACGATCCTCTGGACTCTTTTGTCCTGGAGAAACGAGACCGCCGTCGCCACCGCAAGGTAGGTCTTTCCCGTGCCGGCCGGACCGATGCCGAAGACCAGATCGTTGCGGTGAATGGCCTGGACGTAACGGGACTGGTTCAGACTCCGCGGCGACACTTCCCGTATGGGAGTCTTCAGGACCAGAGCCTTGGGAAAGAAATCGTGGAGACTCCCGCCCGCCCCTTCGGCGATCTGCTGGAACGCTTCCCTCAGCTCGCCGTTGGAGAAGGAGCATCCATTGGAGACCAAAGACGAAAATTCCGTGAGGAGATTCTCCAGGACCTTCTCGTGTTTCTCATCCCCCTCGATGAAGACGCGCGGGCCCCGCGCGCCGATCCGAACCTGGAACAGCGACTCCAGCAACCGCACGTTCCGGTCCCGGAGGTCGAAGAGAATTTCAGCGCACTGGTCCGGGAGGAGAACCTTCTTCAAGAGTGGGGATCTTGCAGCCGTGCAAATGGGGACATGTATGGGGTCGGGGTCCAGGCAACCACTGCTAGCCCGCTTTTCTCACCAGGGGGCGTGACGATCGCGCAGGATTTTCGCCCTCAGCGCGTGCTCGCGACCGAGAGCGTAGTGGTGACTACGTTTGAGGGAGCACGTGCGCGCTGAGGGCGAAAAGACCAGCGAGCGCGCGCCCAGCGCAGTCTGTTTCGGAGAAACCTTGGAAAAATTCGCGCAAATGCTAAAAAGTAGATCCTTTTTCATCATACGCATAGCGACCTGGTGAGAAATGCGGGCTAACCCGAGGATGCCGCCAGGGTCCGATTCAACGAGTGGGTCAGCCGGGATTTGTAGCGCGCGGCGGTCCGGCGATGAATGACGCCCTTCTGGGCGGTGTGGTCTATGACGGTGTAGATGGTGGGAAGATGGTCCTCGGCGTCCGTGGACCGGCCCTCCTCCAACATGCGGCGGAAACGCTTGATTTCGGTCCTCATCCGGCTCAGATAGTGGCGGTTTCGCATCCTGCGCCTTCGGCTCTGACGCATGCGCTTGTCCGCCGACTTGATATTTGGCATTTGGACTCCCGTAAAGCAGCGCGCATTATAGTTGTCCCCGGCGACAGGTGTCAACGAGCAGGCGCTCCAGGTGAAACCGGGGTTCGGAGACGCCGCTCTTGCAGGCCCGATCCGTTTCTCGAATCCGGATCAGGACTCGCCGGATCCAATCGGGCGAGTAGCGGCGCACCTCCCCTTCCCGGCCGCGATAGCTCCAGATCTTGAGCTTGCGGAGAACCTCCTGAAAGGACCGTCCCCGCTCGAGCATCTCCCGGGCCACCAACAACCGTCTGAAGGTCCAGTAGAGCATGGCCAGGATCTGGGGGAAGCCGACGCCCTTCTCGAAGAGCCGGTTGAGAATCAGGAGCGCCGCCGGGGACTGCCCCTTGGCCATGGCGCCGATGAGGTTGAACACGTCGTATTCCCGACTCTCCAGGGTCATTTCGGCGACGGACTCGGAAGTGATTTTCCGGCTTTCCCATTGGGCCAGAAACTGTTTCTCCAACTCCATTCTGAGGCGGCCCAGGTCGTCCCCCACCAACTCGACCAGGGCCCGCGCGGCCGCCGGTTCCAGGACATAGTCCTCCCGCTTGGCCCAGGCCCGCAGCCACCGGGCCGGCCCCACCTTCTTGTCGAACTCGACCAGGGGTAGGCGCGACAAGGCCCTGGAGCGTTTCTTCAACTCCAGAATCAGCACGGTCCGGGGCGCCGGGCGAGCCACATAGTCCTTCAGCCCGGATCCGGATCCGCCGTGGTCCCGCACGTACACCCATCGCCGCTTGGAGACCCACGGCAGCGTGCGAGCGGCCTGGACCACCTCCCCGGCCGGATCCTTCTCCAGGTCGAAAACGGACCAATCGAAATCCCGGGCCGACTCCGCCACCTGTTCCCGGCAGAGGTCGTAGACGCGCTTGAGAAAGAGGTCCTGGGTCGAAACCACGACGTAGACGGAATGAGGCTGGGCCAGGGACTTCCTAAACTCAGTGAAACGCATTTTCCGGAAAGCGGATCGCCCGGGAACGGGCGGCCATCAGAACCCCTCCATCAGAGTCGTGACCACACTGGAGGAGAAATCCCTCGCCACGCGCTCCAGGGCCGGGCTCAGTTCGGAGAAGAAGTTGCGGACGTCGACGTTGATGACGTACTGCTCCCGAAAGAGGTATTGGTCGTTCTGGTAGAGAACTCGTCCGTCCCGCCGGTCCTGGAGCTTGACGCGGGCCTGGAGCGTGACCAGGAAGGTGGAGCCGAAAGCCCTCTGACGGAAAATGACGGGGTTGGCGGTGGTGGAGAAGATGACTCCGCTGAATACGGCGTCGGCCTGCGAAGGGTCGTGGACCAGACGGTAGGAAGACCTCTCCACAAAGGCGTGAATCAACGATCGCGTGAAGATCTGCTCCACTTGAAACGTGGTGGTTTCATTCTCCAGGGGAAGAACGGCCAGAGTCCGGAGCTGGGGAGCCAACCGATTCTTGGACGCTATCCGGTAACCGCATCCGGCGAAAAATACCAGGACCAGACCCGGCAGAAGGAAAGACAGCAGCGCGGCGCGGACCCGCTTCATCGCGCCACCACGTTGACGAGCCTCTTCGGGATCACGATCACCTTGACCACGTGCCGACCTTCGATATGCCCCCGGATCCTCTCATCGGAAAGGGCCAGTTCCTCCATTTTCTCCGACGCCACATTGGCCGGAGCCTGGATCCGGGAACGGACTCTCCCGTTGACCTGGACCGCGAACTCCACCGTCTCCTCCCGGGCCAGATCGGGGTCGTGCCGGGGCCAGGAAGCGGCTGCGATCCCGTGACGATGCCCCAGGATGGAATACATCTCCTCGGCGAAGTGGGGAGCGAAGGGGGCCAGCAGCAGGGCAATATTCGTCAGCGCCTCGTGGAACAGCTCTCGGTCCGGCCGGCCATGGTCCACATATTCCTGCACCGAATTCAGCAACTCCATGATGGCTGCGACGGCCGTGTTCTGGTGCATCCGCTCCAGGTCGCTCGTCACCTTCCGGATGGTCTGGTGAAGCTTCCGCTGCAGAATTCGCGCCTGGGGAGAAAACTCGGCCGAAGCCCTCCCGGCGGCCGGCACGCCGTCCTCCGGCCACTCGGAACGGAATCGATAAAGCAACCTCCAAAGTCGACCCAGAAACCGCCAGCAGCCCTCCAGTCCACGATCGTTCCAATCCAGGTCCCGGGCGGGCGGAGCGCAGAACTGGATGAACAGCCGGAGAGTGTCGGCGCCATACTTCCGGACGATCTCGTCCGGCTCGACCACGTTCCCAAGGGACTTGCTCATCTTGGCGCCGTCCTTGATGACCATGCCCTGAGTGAAGAGGGTGCGGACCGGTTCATCCAGCTCGACGATGCCCAGATCGCGCATGACCTTGGTGAAGAAGCGCATGTAGATCAGGTGGAGGATGGCGTGCTCCACGCCCCCGATGTAAATGTCGACCGGAAACCAGTAGCGCACCGCCTCCGGGCGAATCGCTGCCTCCGAATTGCGGGCGTCGGTATAGCGGTAGAAGTACCAGGAACTGTCCACGAAGGTGTCCATGGTGTCGGTTTCCCGCCGGGCCGCGCCGCCGCAGGAAGGGCAGGCCGTCCGGACGAATTCGGGGACCTGCGCCAGCGGGGAGCGCCCCAGGTCGATGCCTTCCATTCGAGGCAGCATCACGGGGAGTTGATCCTCCGGAACCGGGACCGTCCCGCACCGGGAGCAATAGACGATGGGGATCGGGGTCCCCCAGTAACGCTGGCGGCTCACCCCCCAATCCCGGAGCCGGTAGGAGACGGTGGCTTCGCCGAAGCCCTTCCGGGCGGCGTACTCGGCCATCTTCCGCTTCGCCTCGCCGGAGGCAAGTCCGGAGAAGGGCCCGCTGTCGACCAGCCTGCCCGGGTCGACGAAGGCCTGGTCCGGGTGGGCGGAAGGCGCTCCTTCAACCGGTTCGATCACGGTCCGTACCGGCAACCCGTATTTGCGGGCGAACTCCAAGTCTCGCTGGTCATGGGCCGGGACGGCCATGATGGCGCCGGTCCCGTATTCCATCAGCACGAAATTGGCCACCCAGATGGGAATCAGTTCCCCCCGGAACGGATTCCAGGCGTAGCGTCCGGTGAAGGCTCCCAGCTTCTCGGCATCGTCTGTGGTGCGATGGCTCCGGTCCTGGCGGCGCACCTGCTCCAACAGCGCCTTCAACCGTCTTCCGTCGCTGTCGTCTCCCAACCAGGCCTTCACCATGGGATGCTCGGGAGCCAATACCATGAAGGTCGCTCCGCAGATGGTGTCCAACCGGGTGGTGAAGATGTCGATCCCCTCTCCGGAAGGGCCTCCGAGCCGGAAACGGACCCGGGCTCCGACCGACTTGCCGATCCAGTTGCGCTGCATGGAGATCACTCGTTCCGGCCAGTCCTCGAGCTGGTCCAGATCCCGGAGCAACTGCTCGGCGTAATCGGTGGTCCGAAAGTTCCACTGCTCCAGTTCCTTCTGCACCACGGGACTGTCGTCGCGCCAGCAGAGGCCGTTGACCACCTGCTCGTTGGCCAGGACCGTCTGGCACTCCTCGCACCAGTTGACGGTCCCCCGGCTCCTGTAGGCCAGGCCCCGGTCGTACATCCGGAGAAAGAACCATTGGTTCCAGCGGTAGTACTCCGGGGTGCAGGTGGCCAGCTCCCGGCGCCAGTCGTAGGACCAACCCATGCGCCGGCACTGCTGCTTCATCCGCTCGATGTTCTTCAGCGTCCATGTTTCCGGCGGCACCTGGTGGCGAATGGCGGCGTTCTCGGCGGGAAGTCCGAAGGCGTCCCAGCCGATGGGGTGCAGGACGTTGAAGCCCTGCATCGATCGGAACCGGGCTATGGAATCGCCCAGCGAGTAGTTGCGTACGTGGCCGAGATGGAGCGCTCCGGAGGGGTACGGAAGCATCTCCAGAACGTAGTATTTGGGCTGGTTCCGGTTCTCGGCGACGACGAATTCGCGGTTCTCCTCCCAGCGTTTCTGCCACTTGGACTCGATCGTCCGGAAATCGTATTGCTCCTGCATGGCGAACCGATCTCTATGCCAGGTCCCGGCCGGCCTGCAACCGGGACAGGGTGATTTCCCGCTGTGCCTGGTACTTGCCTTTCCGGTCGGCGTAGGAAACGCGGCAGACGTCGCGAGCCCGAAGAAAGAGGAGTTGGGCGATGCCCTCCCCCGAATGGATCCTCACGGGTACGGGACCGTTGTTGATCACCGACATGGTCAGGCGCCCCTCCCATTCCGGCTCCAGGGGCGTGACGTTGACCGACACTCCACACCGTGCATAGGTCGACTTGCCGACACAAACGCCCAGGATGTCCCTGGGAATACGAAAGTACTCATAGGACCGGCAGAGGACGAAGCTCCGGGCGGGGATCAGGCAGGAATCTCCCTCGTAGTCCCGGTAGCAACGCTCCGACGTCCGCTTGGGATCCAGAACCGGGATTGCACCGTCTTGAAGCAACTTGTACTTCCGGTCCACCCGGAAGTCGTAGCCGTAGGAGGACACTCCGTAGGAGATGGTCCCCTTCCCGACCAGGCTCTCTTCGAAGGGGTCGATCATCCCGTCAAGCGCCTTCCGAGCGATCCAGTGGTCCGGCCGTATGCTCATGGGCTTCACTCAGCGAATCGCGAAAGTCTACCAGTCTCCCGCCCGGAATTCCCCACCCGAAAGAGTCCGGTCCCGGCCCGGGAATGACTCCTTCTTTACGGAGCCTGAACCGAACCTTGACATCCCGAACCTGTGACCAGTATAAGACAACGGCTAGCAACTCAGGGGGCATTTCCAAGCCTTGATCAAACAAGATATTGTGTCACGCGTCTCCGAAAGGGTGGGATTGACCAAGGTGAGGTCCGAAGAGGCCGTCGACACCGTGTTGGAGGTGTTGAAGCGCGCCCTGAAGCATGGGGAACGCATTGAGTTGCGGGGCTTCGGAGTCTTTCTGGTCAAGCCGCGGAAGAGTGGCATCGGCCGCAACCCCAGGACGGGAGCCGTGGTCCCCATTCCTCCCGGCAAGACCGTTCGCTTCAAACCCGGGAAAGAAATCCGCTCCGGCTGACCTCCCTGCCCCCGGACAAGCTCCTAAGTTAGTGACGGAACGTTCTCCCCAAGACGAGAGCCTGTCGGCGCCGGTGCCGGAGACGCCCCGTTTCAAGCTGGCCCTTCTGCTGCTCCTCGTCACCCTCGTCACAACCTTGTGGGCCGGGTCGTTCTGGCACATCAGCTTCATGATGGGCAACGGTCAATCCGCGCCCGACACGGCGGGGTTCCCCGTGTGGCCGGATCTCATGCTCGGAATCCCTTATGCCGTCAGCGTCCTGGCGATTCTCCTGGCTCACGAATTGGGTCACTATCTCACCTGCCGCTACTATGGAATCCGGGCAACGCTTCCGTACGCGATTCCGGCTCCATGGCCTTTTCCTTTCGGCACGCTGGGGGCGGTGATCCGGATCAAGTCACCGTTCCGGGACCGGCGCCAACTGTTCGACGTGGGCATCGCCGGACCTCTGGCGGGATTCGTGCTCATCGTCCCGGCGCTCATCATCGGACTGGGCTATTCCACCGACTTCACTCCACCCGCTGCCGGCGGCACAACCTACGAGTTCGGAGAACCCCTTCTCTTCCGCCTGGCGGCGGAACTCTTCGTTCCGGCCGGTGAGGACTGGAACATCAACCTTCACCCCATCGGCTGGGCGGCGTGGTTCGGGATGCTGGCCACGGGGATGAATCTCCTGCCCATCGGCCAGCTCGACGGAGGCCACGTGGTCTACGCCCTGCTGGGGCGCCGGGGACACCGGACGGTATCCTACGCCGCCCTGGGCGGACTGGTGGCGTTGGGAATCTGGTGCTTTTTCGGTTACCTGTGTTTCGCGGTGATTTTGGTCTTCATGGGCCTGAGGCACCCGCCGCCCAGCATACAGACCGGACCGCTGGACCGGCGTCGCCTCCTGGCTGCCGTCGCCGGCCTTCTGCTGCTGATCCTCACCTTCATTCCGACGCCGGTCAGGGTCATCGACGCGCCGTTGTAGCGATCCTGGCCGGCTGCGGCGGTCAGGATCGGAAGGTTTCGGTGAACTCCTTCCAGATCTGCTGATATCCTCGCTGCAGAATGATGATGGCCGCCCCGCAGACGAAGAAACGGGCTCCCTTCTCGTAGTAGGGCTTCGCCGCCTCCGGACTCGCCACCGGAATGCCCCACCATTTGCCGTGGCGGCGGCAGGCCTCGGCGACCCGGTCCACGGCCTGCAGGATGAGGGGGTGCCCTCCCTGGGTGGGGACGCCATAGCTCTGGGTCAGATCGCCGGGCCCCACCATGACCCCGTCCAGACCCTCGACCGCCAGGATTTCATCGATGTCCTCGACTCCTTCCTTGTCTTCGATCTGGATCGAGACCAGGGTCTCCTCGTTGGCGGACGCCATGTATTCGGGCATCGCCTCCATGCCGTAGTTGGAGGCGACCTCCACGCCGTCCATTCCCCGTTGTCCCAGGGGATGAAAGCGGCTGTTGCGAACCACGTCCCGGGCCTCCGCCGCCGAGCAGACGTGGGGAACCATGATGCCGTTGGCCCCCGCCTCGAGGCAGCGGAAAAAACTCCAATAGGGACCCTTCCTCATGCGGACCAGCGGGTCCATGCCGGAGGCCCGGCAAGCCAGCCCCATGGCGAAGAGCTGGTCGTAGTCGTAGTCCTGATGCTCCATGTCGATCCAGACGCCGTCGAATCCGATGAGCCCGATCATTTCGATGAGCTTGGGCGAAGAATAGGGAGTGGGACAGGCCAGCATGACCGCCTCACCCCGCCTCAGTTTGTGCAAAATTTCGTTCTTTCTCATGACCTCCTCTTGTCCTCCCTGACTCCGTAACGCCGCCGATGCCGACAAGCCTCGTAAGGTATCCTCTTGGCCGAATCGACTGCAACTTGCGAGCCGACGCAAAAACCGCTGACGAGGAGAAGACATGAACGAATCCAGCCCCTTGCCGCAGGACGTCCTGGAGATGCTGAGGCAATTTGACACCCCGACCATCTGCAACGTGATCGAGCTCTTCGACGTGCGTCCCAGGACCTCCGGCTACATGGACCAGAGAATCAAGGCCCACTTCCCCGAGATGCCCCCCATGGTGGGGTACGCGACCACCGCCACCTATCGTTCCTCGGCGCCGCCGCAGGGAGCGGACGTCTACGACGCCATGGAGAAACAACTCTCCGTTCTCAAGCAACGCCCCGGACCCCACGTCATCGTGTTTCAGGATCTGGACGATCCGTCGACGGCGGCCACCTTCGGCGAGGTGATGTGCACCTCCTACCAAACCTTCGGCGCGGTCGGGCTTGTGACCAGCGGGACCGGCCGCGACCTGGACCAGGTCCGGCAAATCGGGTTCCCCGTCTTCAGCAGCGGCACCAACTGCTCCCACGGCTATTGCCACACCCTCCACGTGGATGTGCCAGTGCATGTCGGCGGTCTCACGGTGCGCCCGGGCGATCTGCTCCACGGCGACGCCAACGGCGTGACGAACATACCCGGTGAAATCGCCGCGGAAGTGGCTCGTCTCTGCCCGGACTTCGTTGCGGCCGAAGAGGTGGTGCTGGACTGTCTTCGCACCCACGGGCCCGATCTTTCCAGACTCCAAGAGGCCCGGAGGGAATGCCGGAGGCGCATCGCCCGGCTCGCCGAGCGGCTCACCGGCTGAGATTCTTCAGATTCGGACCAGAGACTCCGCCATTCCCCGCACCAGAAGCTCCATGGACCGGTAGTTCAGGGTCTCGGGAAGGTCCGTGGAACGGTGGTAGTGCCGATTCCGGAAGAAGGCGGTGTCGGTCACCATCAGGGCCGGATAGCCCTCCTGCCAGAAGGACCAGTTGTCCGAGAGGTCGACGCCGGGAACGAAGGGGAGGGCGATGTGCTCCACCGGCAGGTCCCCGTGGGCCGAGAGAAGACGGGACAGGCGCCGGACCAGATGCCGGGACGCGTAGTTTCCCGCCACGGCGATGAAGTTCCCCCGGTCGGGATAAAACCAGCGCATCAACGAAATGGGATGGCGCTGGGAACCGCGGGCATCGCTGTAGTAGCCCACCATCTCCAACGAGATCATGCCCCGAATCGAATCACCGCGCCGCCGGCAGCGCCGGGCGTAGACCCGGCTCCCCATGGATTCGGTCTTGAAATGGGGAGACTCCTCCAGCGTGAAGGCCACACAACGGATCGAACCGGAGGCGGATTCGTCCCCCAGGACCCGGGCCAACTCCAGGAGGACCGCCACACCGCTGGCGTTGTCGTCGGCGCCCGGGGAACCCAACGCCGTGTCGTAGTGGGCGCCGACCACCAGGACAGGATCGCTGGAGGCCGCTCCGGGAACCGTGGCGACGACGTTGCGATACTCCTTTCCGCCGCATTCGTACTGGTCGTGGCCGATCCGGTATCCGGACTGTTTGAAGACTTCTTCGATGTACTCCCTGGCCCGCTCCAGGCGGCGGTAGCGGTGGGAATTCCTCTCTCCCACGACCCCGGCCAGGAACCGGACGTGCCCTCTCAACCTGAATTGAAGCTCACCCGTCAGATCCGGCATCCGGGTTCCATTATAGAGAACCCGGTTCCGGCGGCTTGCCATCGGCGGCGCCGGGAGGTCAAAATGTCGCCGGCCGCACGGTAATCGACATGAAAGATTCAGAGACACTCCGCCCCGTCCGACTCATCATCTTGAATCCAGGTCACTTCCACGCGACCCTGGTGCTGAAGACCTCCTACCCCCAGGTGTCGCCGGAAGTGCACGTCTTTGCTCCCGATGGTCCGGAAGCTGTGGACCATGTCCAGAGAGTCGAGGGATTCAACCGTCGGAAGCAGGACCCGACCCGCTGGAGGCAGGAGGTCTGCAAGGGACCCGACTACCTGGAACGCATGTTGAGACGCCGCCCGGGCAACGTGGTGGTGGTGGCGGGAAACAACCGGCGAAAGACCCAGTACATCAACGAAAGCGTTCAATCGGGGCTCAACGTCCTCTCGGACAAACCCATGTGCGTCAGTCACGAGGCATGGAAAGTTCTGGAAATGGCCTTCTCGACAGCGGAAGAGAAGGGACTCCTGATCTACGACATCATGACCGAGCGCTTCGAGATCACGACGATCCTGCAACGGGAACTCGCCCAATGTCCGCACGTCATCGGCGCGCCGGTCGGCGGAGACTCCCGGGATCCGGGAATCGTCAAGGACAGCGTCCACCATCTCTTCAAGGAGGTCGCCGGACAGACTCTGATTCGCCCGGAGTGGTATTTCGACGTCGAGCAGCAGGGTGAGGGGATCGTGGACGTATCCACCCACTTGGTGGACCTGGTGTTCTGGCAGGGGTTCCCCGGCGAAGCGGTCGACCGTTCCCGGATCCAGGTGCTGGCGGCCCGCCATTGGCCCACGGTCCTGAGCCGGGAGCAATACGGACAGATCACGGGCAAGAAGGACTTTGCCCCCTTCCTGCGCAAGAACCTGGACCGGGACGGGCGCCTTGCCTATTTCTGCAATGGTGAGATCCTTTTGCGGGTGGACGACCTTCACGCCAGGATCTCCGTGGCCTGGGACTTCGAGGCGCCCCGAGGAGGCGGCGACACCCACTTTTCGGTGATTCGCGGCACCCGGGCGCATCTCTGCATCCTCCAGGGGAAGGAGCAGGGATACCGGCCCGAGTTGACGATCCGGCCCGCGCCGGGAGCCGATGCCGGATTGCTGGAGCGGGGACTTCGGCGTTTTATCGAGGAAATCTCCGACCGGTATCCGGGCCTGGCCCTGGAACCATGGGAATCGGGTTGGCAGGTGTCTATTCCCGACCGCTACCGTGACGGGCACGAGGCGCACTTCGGAGAAGTCACCAGCAAATACCTCGGTTTCCTGGAATCGGGTTCCATGCCCCAATGGGAGATCACCAACATGATCTCCAAGTACTACGTGACCACCCGGGCCCTGGAGATGGCCCGCGCGGATTCATCCTGATACCGATTCGCCCGGGAGCGAGTCATCCCCTGCGGTGGGTCGCAATCAGGTAGGCCGCCGCCCCCCAGACGGCCAGCACCACAACAACGCCCGCATTGGCCAAGCCACGTTCGGCGGTCCAAAGAATCGAATATCCCAGGGCTCCCGGAAAGAGCGCGTAGTAGGCAAACGGAATCAGCGTCCTGCGCAACACCAGGCCCTCGCGGCCCACCAGCCCCACGACGGCCGAAGCCGCTACCACGTTGTGCACGCAGATCATGTTGCCGGCGGCGCCGCCGACGACCTGGAGCGCAACAACCCACGTGGGATCGACGCCGACCCGCTCCCCGACCCCAAACTGGAACAAGGAGAACATCATGTTGCTCACCGTATTGCTGCCGGCCACGAACGCCCCCAGGCCCCCGATCAGCGGGGAGAAAAAAGGCCAGGCCGAGCCGGCCACGGCGGCCACACCGTCAGCCAGAACGATGGGCATCTTCTCCAAACCCGAGTCCCCGCCCCCGCTGTGGATGAAGACCTGGACCATGGGCACCGTGAAGACCAGAGCGGCGGACGCTGTCAGCATGGTCCGGGCAGATTTGCTCCAGGCCCTCCTGAAACGAGTCCATTCCATGGAATGCAGAAAGAAGGTCAGGCAACAGACAAGAATGAAGATGGTCCCGGGAAGATAAAGCGGACGCACGGAGGCCGTGATATCGGTCCCGAAAAGGTTCGGCAGAGTGATGGTCCAGGAACTGACCCAGCCCAGAAACGGAAGTTCCCGGAGGCGAGTCAAGACCAGAAGCACCGCCACCAGCAGATAAGGAAGCCATGACCGCAGTGCGCCCAATTCCACCCGGGCGCCTCCGGAGCCCCCGACCTGGACGGTGCCGGACCACTCCGCCGGCCAACGCGTCCGGTCGTCAAACTCCCAGTATTCCTCCCGCGCGGGCATGAGAAAACCCTTTTTGGCCGCCCCGGCGACGACGGCCAGTCCGAACAAGCCTCCGAACATGGAGGGGAATTCGGGCCCCAGCAGCCACGCCGCCAGCAGGTAGGGGAGCGTCATGGCGAAAGCGGAGAAAAGGGCGAACTTCCAGACCTGGAGGCCTTCCCGATAGGAACGATTCCGGCCGAAGAACCGGGTCAGGAGCGCGAGCACAAAGAGGGGGACGAGAGTGCCTGTCACCGTATGGAGCAAGGCAACCTTGGTTCCGATCATGATCAGGAACTGCGACCAGTCCGCAAAGCCGGCTTGGGAGGAGAAGGAGACAACGGCGGGGTCCGCCGAGAGTCCCGTGTTCACACCCACCAGGATCGGGGTCCCGACGGCTCCGAAGGAGACCGGAGTGCTCTGAATGATCATTCCGGCCATCACCGCGCCCAGGGCGGGAAAACCGAGCGCGACCAGGAGGGGCACGGCCACCGCCGCCGGCGTCCCGAAACCGGCCGCCCCCTCGATGAAGGAGCCGAAGAGCCAGGCGATGATGATGACCTGGATCCGGCGGTCCGGCGTGATATCGGTGAAGATGCGGCGAATGGTGCCCAGAGCTCCACTCTCCTCCAGGGTGTTCAGGAGCAGGATGGCCCCGAACACGATGTAGAGCAGGGAGAGGGCAACCACCAGGCCATTGACGGAGGCGGCCGCCACCTGAGCCGGAGGAACCTGCCAGACCAGGAGGGCCAGCCCCGCCGCGGTGACGTAGGAAATGGGCATGGCCCGGCTGGCCGGCCAACGGAGGCCGACCAGGAAGAGACCGACTACGGCAATGGGGAGCAGGGACAGCAGAGCCAACACGATTTATTTGTTTCGATACGCAAGTGGGCGCCGGCCGCCGGTTAGAAGGCGTCCGGTCCGGCGGCGATTCTGGCCAGGTCGCCGCGCGTGTAGGAGCCCAGACTCCTGAAGTCCAGTTCCGTATAGTTCCTGACCCACTGCAGAGCGATCTTGTAGGAATCCCGATATCGGCCGGCTGCGCCGGTCCCGGACGAGGCCGCCCCACTCAGTTCCAGGATGCTCTCCAACTCCTCCCCCAGCAGCCTCTTGACCAGAGCGAAATCGTGCCTCCGGCCGGTTTCGGCATCCTGGGCTTCGTGGAGCACTCTCTGGGCAATCTGGGCCACCGAGATCCGGGCCGTGGCCAGGTCCTCCATCAGGGCCGGCCGCTTGCCCGGCTGCCCCGCCAGACTGTCGATTCCCTTGGCGCCCCGCCCGTTGAGCCACCCCTCCAGGTACTCCAGCAGCATGCGCGCGTTCCGGCGCGTCCCCGCCTCGGTGATGGGACCCTCGGGGACGGTGATCTCGATGGGGTAGTTCTCGGGCCGCGCCATTTCCGGCGATGGCGTCCAACCCGAACCCCTCAATTCCCGAAAGGGATCCGCCGCCGTCTTCATGTGAAAGATATGGGCCACCCATCCCCGGAGAAATCCCTGCTCGGCCTCCCACTGTTTGTCGGCCCGAATCGCTTCCGCCGCCACCTGGTTCACCTCGGCGTCGCGGCTCGGCAACGCGGTGGCCATGCCGCCGATGGGCACGGCGCCGCGCTTGAGACAGATGGCCACCAGACGGCGAAAGATCCGCATCAGAAAATCGGTGGTCTTGATGTCCACGTCGAAACGGTCGGGCCAAACCGAATCCGGGTCCGCCATCACGTACTCCAGGATGCTGGCCTTGAAGTCCCAGCGCGCCGCGTTGAGCCCGGCCGCGTACTCTCCCAGCGCGTAAAGGATCTCTTCCATCTGGAAAGCGGCGGGAACCGACTCCACCAGGGCAATGGCCCGGATCGTGGCGCTCCGGAGACCCGGCAGAAGATCCTGGCTCGCGGCGAAGAAATCTCTCCAAAAAGCCGCTTCCCCGGCCGACTCCATCTTGGGAAGGTAGAAGTAGATCCCCTGACCCCTTTGGGCCTGGGCCTGACCGGCATGAAAGAGAGTCAGCGCCGTTCCCAGGATGCTGGCGGAAACAGGCGCTCCGTCCACCAGGACCTCCGGCTCGTCCAGGTGGAGCCCCCGCTCCCGGTGCATGAAGAAGGGAAGGTCCCCGTCCGCGAGCTCGTACTTCTTTCCCTTGGCGGCGTTGTAGAAGGTCAGCGTGCGATCCACGGCGCCCTTCCGGTTGGCTGCCGCCTGCAGCGTGTCCACCAAGCGGTGGCCTGCCGAGTCCTCGTCGTCGTCCAGATCGCCCTGGGCGCGGAATCCATCCGGACCCGGATTCAGGGCATTGATGAACATGCTGGTAATGGAAGCGGGACCCGAGATTTCGATCCCCGGTTCGCGGAGTTCCTCGGGCACTTCGGGAACGCTCCAATCGCCGGTTGTGGCGTCGCTCGGAGGCAGGTGCGCCGGTCCGACGCCGTCGTGGAGGGCTCGTTTCACCACCTGAGCGCGCTTCGCTCGAAGTTCCAGGACGCGGCCTGCGAACTGATCGTGAAGGGCCAGCAGATAGTCCTGGAATTCAGGACTCATCAACTCGGCTGCGCCTGGAACCGGAGCACATTGGATTCGACTGCTCATTCTCTTCCCTCCTCCTGAATGCAATCTCAAGCGACCGGTCTGGGACGAGGCTTCCGGGGCTGGCAATTCGGACAGAAATGACTGCCTCGCTGGCTGATGACCGTCTTCTGAATCGTGAACCCGCATTGGGTGCAGGACTGCCCGTCGCGCCCGTACACTTTGAGCAAAGACTGATATTCTCCCGGATTTCCGCGGCTCCTCCGATAATCCTGAAGGGTCGTCCCGCCATGGTGTACGGCCCTTTCCAACACTCGGGGAATCGCTTCGAACAGCTTCACCTTCTCCCATCGGCGAATGTACCGGACTCTTCTGGCCGGATGCACGCCGGCTTCGAAGAGGGCCTCGTCGGCATAGATGTTTCCGACCCCGGCCACCACCTTCTGATCCAGCAGCAACGACTTGATCCGCGCCTTCCTCTTGCCGAGTCTGCCCAGAAAGTCCTCCAGGAGATAGCCGGTGTCCAAGGGCTCGGGACCCAGGGAGCCGAGGCGGGAGCCCAAGCCACCCCCGTCCCGGGAGAGCAGCATGACCCGGCCGAATTTTCTGACGTCCCGAAACACCAGAATCCGGCCCCGGGACAGGCGGGCCACGAAAGCGATGTGGGCGTCCCCGCCCGGACTCGATCCGTTGCTCTTCCCGAATTGGTCCGGGACCGTGAGCTGGCCGGTCATGCCCAGGTGAATGATCCAGTACCAGCGGTCGAGCTTGAAGATGAGGTACTTCGCCCGGCGGGACACGGCGTGGATGGTCTGTCCGGCGACGGCCGCCTCCAGGAAGGCGGGGTCCAATTGGAAGACCCGCGATGGAAACGTGCTCAGCGATCGGATGACCCGCCCCCGGAGACGCGGCTCCAGTTCCCGGCGCAGGGTTTCGACTTCGGGAAGTTCAGGCAAGCTTGCGCCCCCCGACAACGGCCCCGTCTCGCTCCTCACAAATGTTGTGCGAGAAGGAGAAATCTCCTACAGCCCGATGCATGACGGCCATCATATATAGCAATTGGAGGAGTGAGAAGTGAGGAGTGGGAAGTCAAAGATAAACAGTTGTCCCGCACAACCGCACGGCGGCCGGCTTCCAATGACAGCGTCCGGCGTGACCCTGTACCATGTAGACTGAGTGAAACGGATGGAAAGGGGCGGACGCATGCCTTTTTTGGAACTGGATCAAATCGAGGCCCGGGAGATCTTTCCCGGGATCCGGATCAGGGCGCCTCACGGCGAGAATCTCATGCTGTCCATCGTGGACTTCGAACCCGGTGGCCATGTTCCCCTCCACAGTCATCCACATGAACAGGGAGGCGTGATGCTGGAGGGCCGTATGGAGCTGCAGATCGGTTCCGAGTCGAGAGTCCTGGAGCCGGGAGAGTATTACATCATTCCTCCCGACACCCCTCATCAAGCAAGGGCCGTGGGGGGACCTGCACGCGCCCTGGACATCTTCAGTCCCATCCGGGAGGACTACGCCGCCTTGTGGGCGGACGGAGAGGCCGAATGAAGCCTTCGCGAAACGTGCACCTGATCGGGGGCGCCCACAGCGGCTTCATCGGGAAATTCCATCCCGACTTCATCTGGAAAGGGCATCCCGACTATGGACGGAGGACCAACCCGTCGCTGGAAGAGCACCTGAAGCGGGCCGTCACCGGGGCCTTGGAGGACAGCGGGGTTTCGGACCACCAGGTCCAGCGGGGCTACGTGGGCAACTTCACCGGCGAGCTCTTCTCCAAGCAGGGACATCTTGGATCACTCCTGGCCGGTGTCCGGCCGGGTTTCAGGAACAAGGCCTTCTCCCGGGTCGAGGGAGCCTGCGCATCGGGCGGGCTGGCGCTGATCGCGGGAATCGACGCCATTTCCGCAGGTTGCGACTTCGTCCTGGTGGCCGGGGTCGAGGTGCAGACTACGGTCAGCGCCAGGAAGGGCGCCGACTACCTGGCCCGGGCCGCCCATTACGAGACCCAGCGAAGCTGCGATCCCTTCACCTTCCCCTGCCTTTTCGCCCGCCGCTCCAAGGCCTACCGGCAGGAGTACGGCGTGGGGGAAGAAGACCTGGCCCGGGTCGTGGTCAAGGCCTACTCGAATGCCAACCGGAATCCGAACGCCCACATGCAGGCCGTCCGGTTGACCCTCGAAGAGGCGGCGACTCCCTCCGACCGCAACCCCCGGTTTCTCAGTCATCCCGAGTTCCGCGACTACCTGAAGGTGAGCGACTGCTCCCAGGTTTCCGACGGCGCCTCGGCCCTGGTCCTGGTTTCGGACCGGGGCTTGAAGGCACTGGGCAAGTCCCCGGTCCGGGACGCCGTCCAGATCCTCTCCTACGGGCACGCGACCGCTCCCCTGGACGAAACTCCGGATCCCCTGAGGCTTTCCACGGCCGAAAGGGCCGCCCGGGAAGCCTATGAGGATGGGCAGGTCGAACCCGGACAGATCGGCGTGGCCGAGGTGCACGACTGCTTCAGCGTCACCGAATTGCTCCTCTATGAGGCTCTGGGATTTTGCCGGCCGGGGGAAGCGCCGGACCTGGTCCGAAACCGCACCACGACCATCGAGGGAGATCTGCCGGTGAACACGGGGGGCGGCCTCATGGGTTTCGGCCATCCGGTGGGCGCCACGGGCGTCAAGCAGGCCCTGGAGATCTTCAAGCAGTTGAAGGGCCGATGCGGCGGTTACCAGATCGCACACCGTCCCGAGTACGGCCTGGCGGCTAACCTGGGGGGAGACGATCGGACCGGAGTGGTGACCATCTACGGGAATGGCCGGCCGGGGAATGGGACGTCCGGAGACGCCTGAACAAGACTCGAAGAATCACGCGGTTCCGAGGGGACTCCGCTTCATGACGTAGTCGATGGCCTCCTGCGGGACCTCGTATTCGGTGCGGTAATGGTTGCCCTTGTAGTCCACGTCTTCGTACCCGATGGGGCTGGTGTAGAAGGCATCCACGATGAGGCGGCGCGCCCACACGAAGAAACGGGCGCCGGGCCCCAGCCGCCCGCCGGGACGGGCGGTGTAATCCTGAAAGCCGGCATATTCCGGGGCGGAATGAAAATCGATCAGCATCCCCGCTGACCGATCCGCAACGGCGGCCAGGTCGTCCAAGAGCCGAATCTGCTCCTCCTCGGTGGCCTCCGCGAAACGGCGGGCCCGGCGGCGCCCCATCTCCCGGTCGAGCCAGAAGATTCCGGAGATGAAGATCTCCGCCAACTCCTCGTTCTGGTTGGCGAGCACGTCGATGAATTCGGGGGCTCCGGCGTCCAGAGCGCTGCCGGATCGGCCGTCGGCCGGAATGATCAATTCGCTCAGCCGCTGCAGCGTCTGGTATTCGCCCCCGTTGAAGCATTGGGGCGTGTACTCGCCGGTCCGCTGCTTCTCCTGGGACACCGCTTTGTGGACATGCCGGCCGGCCTTCAGATCCAGCACGCCCGCCGATGCCACGGCCAGGGCAATCCGCTGCAGCAGCACCCGGCGGGAAACTTCATTGCCTTGTCGGCCGTCTGGTTCAGACATGGCCTTGCTTCATCTCCTCGGCGATGTAATCGGACGTGCGCCAAGCCAGCGCCGTGATGGTGAGGGTGGGATTCTTGTCGGGATTACTCACGAACGGTCCGGCATCCGCCACGAAAAGGTTCGGGACCTCGTGACCCTGGCAATACTGGTTCAGGGCCGAACTCCGCGGATCGTTCCCCATCCGAACCGTCCCCAACTCATGGATGATGGTGCCGGGGACCGAAATGCCCTTCCCGTCCTGGCGGGGCGACCGGCGGCCCAGCACCTGCCCGCCCATGGACTCGATGAGGTCGACGAAGGTTCGCTCCATGTGCCGGGCCTGCTTCCATTCGTAGTCGCTCCATTTGAAATGGAAGCGCAGCACCGGAATCCCCCACTTGTCCACGGTCACGGGATCCAGTTCACAGTAGCTCAGATTGTTGGGAATCATCTCACCGCGCCCGGCGAAGTAGACGAAGGACCCGTATTCCTTCCGGATCCGGTCCTTGAGCTGACGCCCGTAGCCGCCGATCCGGTTCACCTGGCCCTGAAAGCTGCCGACTCCGGGCATTCCGAAGCCGCCGCCGATCTCGATGTGGTACCCGCGGGGGAATTCCTTGTTCTTCTTGTCCCATTCCCACCACGGCGAGTAGACATGGCCGCCGCTGAAGCCGTCCGTGTCGTAATGGGGCATGCCCTCCAGGGCCGGCACGTATCCTCCGACGCCCAGACCGACGGTGTCCATCAAGAACCGGCCCACCACTCCCGAGTTGTTGGCCAGGCCCTGGGGAAAGCGGCTGGACCGGGAGTTGAGCAACAATCGGGCGGACTCGCAGGCGCTGGCCGCCAACACGACGACCCGGCACCGGATCTGCTGCTCGGTTCGAGTCTTCTTGTCGATGTAGGAGACGGCAGTGACGCGGCCGTTTTCGTCGCTCAGAATCTCCCTGGCCATGGCCTGATCGAAGATCTTCAGCTTGCCCGTCTTCAGGGCGGGCAGGATCTGGACCTGGCTGGAGGCGTAGTTGGAAGCGGTGATGCAACCGCGGCCGCACTGCCCGCAATAGTGGCAGGCCGGCCGGCCGTTCAGCGGCTTGGTAATGACCGCCCGCCGCATGGGAATGCAGGGGATGTTCATCCGGCTGCACGCCTGCTTGATGAGGTGCTCGTGGGCCTTGGGGGGCGGGCACGGTTGGAAGATGCCGTCGGGCGCGCTCCGGATGCCCTCGATGCTCCCGGTGACCCCGATGAAGGCCTCGGCCTTGTCGTAGTAGGGAGCCAGGTCGTCGTAGGTGAGGGGCCAGTCGGTGCCCAGCCCGTCCATGGAGTAGGGCACGAAATCGTAGTCGGCGAACCGAAGTGAGATCCGGCCGTAGTGGTTGGTGCGTCCACCCAGGATCCGGGACCGGAACCAGCGGAATTCGCTGCCGGGCGCCACCGTGTAGGGTTCGCCCTCCAGATCCCAGGCTCCGTTGGGCGCCCGAAAGAAGCCCCAAGGCTGCCTTCCGAAGTAATGGGCCCCACCTTCGCCGGCGCCCCGGTGGTCCACGTGGTGCGGGAGCATGTGCTCCTTGTAGTCCTTTTCGGGATCCAGCATGGGGCCCGCTTCCAGGAGGGCCACTTCGATGCCCTTCCCGGTCAGGACCTGGACTGCGGCGCCGCCGCCGGCGCCGGAACCGATGACCACCACGTCGTAGACCTTGGGACTCCGAATGACCTCCAGCACATGGCTATTCAAGCACAAGCAACCGTCGAGAAAAAGGGGCGTGAGACGGGATCCGGGCTCCCACTTCCGGGCGAAAACCAAATTGAAGCAAAGAGGAAGAACTCAGAGCAGCGCTCGGGCCTCAGCCAGAACCTGGCCGGCCAACACTGCCTGACGCCGGGTGCCGAAGGGCCCGGGACCCGACTCGATCACCTGAATCCTTCCGCTGCCCCCCGGTCTCCAGCGGCGTGCAAACAAGGGTGAGGCATGCCCGCCGAACACGGTGACCAGGTCGAGGTTCAGGGCGCCGGCCAGATGCTGACCCAGCGAATCGTAGCCGACGTAGATCCGGCATTGCTCCAGCAGGGCCCCAAACTCATCGACCGGGCCGTGAAACAGAACCAGCCGGACCGGCAATGTGCCCGGGTCGTCCCGCAGCAGCCTTCCTCCCGCGATTCGGGCCGTTCCATGGCCCCGCTCACCGATCTCAAGGTAGAGACGCCGCGCCTGCTCCAGCTCGTCCCGGCCCAAACCGGCATCCAAGACCAGCGTCGCCCCCTGATCCAGCAAACCGGTCACCAACAGGCGCTCGAAATCCGAGACCGATTCCCGGTTCCGATGAATCCTCTTGTCCGGATTGCCTCCGACTCCCAGATTCATGCCCACCAGAACCGGATCCCGGCCCGGATTCAGGGAGGCCAGCATCTCTTTCGCCCGACGACGGACCGAATCCTCAAGGTGCAGAGACGGACCCCGAAGCGGATTCGGGGGATGAGACCGGAACATCTCCCGAAGCCAACGGTTCAGGTCCTCCAACTGGCTGCGCTCCTCCGTTTCTTTACCTGAAACGGACGGATCCCAGCCGAAGTAGCTCCCCGCCTCCCGGCCGGGAGGAACCAGCGGCAGGAGTCCGCTCTGCAGGAATCGGGAATCGGGATTGATGACGATGAGTTCCCGGTCCGCCGACAGTCCGAGGATCTCCTCGTTGACGGCGTCCATCAGGTCCACCCAGGCGAGCATTCGTTCCAGCAGGGAGCCCCGGCGTGGATAGGAGAGCTCGCGGATCCGGAAACGGCTTGAGTCCGCCGCGATCAGCCCGGCGTTCTTACGGCTGCCCAGGAACACGATTTCCGCATTCGGAAGGGCGTCCAGGCAGGTTCGGACGATGGGGCCGGCGAGCAGCA
Organism: Acidobacteriota bacterium; assembly: GCA_028874215.1. Taxonomy (NCBI): domain Bacteria; kingdom Pseudomonadati; phylum Acidobacteriota; species Acidobacteriota bacterium. Next base: position 8,270 of record JAPPLF010000049.1, on the reverse strand, counting down.
GATCGGCGCCGAGGGTCACGCGGGAGGGAATCAGCACCCGTCTGACCCGTCGCGGAAGGGCCTCCGTTTTCATCCCGGCCAACCGCCGAGCCCGGTCGACGACGGCGTCTTCATCGTCCATCCCCACCCGGTCGAGCCCTTCATGAAACGACTGCGCCTCCGGGAGCCGGCGGACCCGGGAGACGATCCGAGCCAACAGTTGCTGCTGGAGCCGCCGGTCGCGGACCAGGAAGGAGTCGCTCAATGGTTCGATCAGATCCCGGAACAGGCGCCGGGTCCCGGTCCGGGCGCGTCCGGGGTCGGGGGAGAGCGCGGGATCCAGATAGGAGTCCAAGACTTCCCAGACCGGAAATCGTGGGGTCATCAGATACTAGCTTCGGGGGCTCCCGCCTTTCACCGGAGCAGCGATCAGAGTCGGAGGTTCCGGTTCTTGCACGGGAGGGCGCCCCAGGAGCCACCGGGCGCCTCGTCCCAGATCCTCCAGAATCATGTAGGTGCACGGCACCAGAACCAGGATGACCGGAGACGAGAATACGACGCCGAACGCCAGGGAGACCGCCATGGGAATCAGGAACTGGGCCTGGAGGCTCGTTTCCATGAGCAATGGGGTCAGACCGGCGAAAGTGGTCACGGAGGTGAGGAATATGGGTCGGAACCGAGCCGACCCGGCCGTCAGGATCGACTCCCGGAGCGGGACTCCGGCACGCCGTTGCCGGTTGACGTAATCGACCAGGATCAGGCTGTCGTTCACCACCACTCCCGCCAGGGCCACGATGCCGAATACCGAGAGGATGCTCAGATCCATACCCAGGATCTTGTGCCCCAAAAAGGCGCCCACCAGGCCGAAGGGAATTGCGCTCATGATGAGCAGGGGCTGGAAATAGGACCGGAGAGGTATGGCCAACAATGCGAATATGGCAGCCAGCGCCATGCCGAAGCCTTGGAGTAGACCGTCGATCGTCTCGCTTTGCTGTTCCTGCTCGCCCTCCAACGAATAGGTCAGGCCTGGAAACTGCCGCAACAGGGAGGGAAGGTAGCCGCTCTCCAGTTCCGCCAGGATCTCGTTGGAGTTGGCCCGTTGAGTGTCCACTTCCGCAGTCACGCTGACGGCGCGATTCCGGTCCACCCGGCGGATGGTCGCAAAACCGCGGCTCAGCTCCGAATCGGCCACCACCGAAAAAGGAACCTCTCCGCCCTCCGGAGTCCGGATCCGCATCCCTTCCATCTGCCCCAGGGAACGGCGCCGGTCGGAAGGGTACCGGACCATGATCTTGACCTCGTCACGGCCCCGCTGAATCCGCTGGACCTCTTCTCCGTAGAAGGCTTGTCGAATCTGTCTCGCCAGGTCCGCCTGTGTCAGGCCCAGGGATTCGGCGGCTGGATGAATCTTGAGCTTGACCTCCTGCTTTCCGGCCCGGAAGGAATCGGCGATGTCGTAGACCCCGGCAAATTCGTTCAATTTCAGCTTGAACCGGCGCGCGGCCTCCTGCAGTTGGTCCAGATCGGGGCCGGAGAACTGAACGTTGATGGGAGCCCCCGCGGCGAAGATCGAGGCCGAGTAGGTGAGTTCCACGGCGTCCGGGATGGTCCCCGTCAGTTCCCGCCAGCGGTTGGCGATCTCGCTGCTGCTGATGAGTCTGCCGTCTTGTGCCCGGGGCCGTTCTTCGGACGGCGCCAATTCGATGTTCACCGATCCTATGTGGGCACCGGAAAACCGGGACACGTCTCCGCTTTGTCGGTTTTGAAGGACGCGGGTGGGTTGTTCCCCCACGGAAGTCAGCACGTGGCGGAAGACGCTGGCCGAGCCGCCTCCCTGGCTGGAAGAGTCGAGCTCCTCCCGAAGCAGCGATGCGGCCCGCTCCACTCTCCGCAAGGCGCGGCCCGTGACCTCGGCCGGAGTGCCCTGAGGCATGGTCAGGAAGGCCATGACGTTGTCCGCCTCCACCGGAGGGAAGAAATTGAACTTGATTCTTCCGCCCAGAATCAGGCCGACGACCAGCACCAGGGTGGCAACCCCCAGGGCCGCCGTCAGATAGCGCCACTCGACGGCCACGCTCAGGAACGGTTCGTAGACTCGCTTGACGAATCGTTTGAGCTGGCGCGAGATCAGGTCCTGGAAGCGGTTCCACATCCCGGACAATCCCCGTTTCCGCAGCCCCTCGGAGCGTCTCAGGTGGGAGAGGTGATGGGGCAGGATGAGCAGGGACTCGACCAGTGAAAAGATCAGTGTGGGCAGGACCACCAGCGGAATGACCCGCATGATCTTCCCGGTGGAGCCTTCGATCATCAGCAACGGAGAGAAGGCGGCTACCGTGGTCGCCACCGCAAAGAACACGGGGATCATCATCTCCTGTGTCCCGTCGATGACCGCCCGCAGCTTGGGCTTCCCCTGTTCGTATTGGGAAAAGATGTTCTCGCCGACGACGATGGCGTCGTCCACCACAATTCCCAGCACGACGATGAAGGCGAACAGGGAGATCATGTTGATGGAGACGTCCAGATGGGGCAATGCCAGGAGGCAGCCAATAAACGAAATGGGGATGCCCAGGCTGACCCAGAATGCCAGGCCGACCCTCAGAAACACCGTCAGAGTCAGAACGACCAGCGCCAACCCCGCCAAACCGTTCCTGATCAGCAGGTCGATCCGGCTCCGCAGGACGCGGGAATCGTCCTTCCAAGTGGTCAGCGTCAGACCTTCCGGCAACTGGAGCTGTTTCTGCTTGACGTACTCCCGCACGGCGGCGGCAATCTCCAGAGCGCTCTGCCTCCCGACCCGGAAGATCTGGACCAGGATGGCCGGCTGACCGTCGAACCGGGCCACCTGGTCGGTCTCGGCGAATCCGTCCACGACCCGGGCGACGTCTCCCAGCAGGACCCGCGTGCCGTCCGGTCTCGAGAGCAGAGTCAACCGCCGGAATTCCTCCCCCACGTAGGCCTGGCTCTTGGTTCTCAGCAGGATCTCACCGGCTTCGGTCCTCACCGAGCCCCCGGGCAGGTCGAGGGACGATCGGCGGACGGCCCTCGCTACCTGATCGAAGGTCAGACCGTGGCGGAGCAGGGCGTCCTCCGAAATTTCGATGGAGACTTCATAGGGGCGGGCGCTGGAAAGCTCGGCCTGGGTGATCCCGGGCAGAGAGGCGACCTCGTCCCGAACTTGCTCGGCGACCCGCTTGAGGGTCCGTTCGTCGGCTGGTCCCGAGACAGCTATGTTGATGACCTGGTTGCGGACGATGAACTGCTGGATGACCGGCTGTTCGGCCTCTTCCGGAAAGGTGCTGATGGCGTCCACACGGGCCTTGACGTCGTCCAGAAGTTCCCGGGCATCGGTTCCCTCCAGGATTTCCACGTTCACGATGCCATTGCCCTCGGAAGCCGTCGACGTGATCCGCTTGACTCCGGCAAGGCTTTTAACAGACTCCTCGATCCGGATACAGATTCCCTCTTCGACCTCCTCCGGCGCAGCGCCCGGATAGGCCACCGACACGCTGATCTGGTCCGTCGAGAATTCCGGGAAGACCTCTTTTTGAATCTCGGGAAGGGAGAGGGCGCCGCCCACCAGGATCACGACCATCAGCAGATTGGCCACGACCCCGTTGGATGCGAACCAGGAGACGAGTCCCTTCATGGTGACGCCTCGGAGCCGGAATCCACCCGAATCTGGTCCGCCACGCCGCCGGTGACGGTCGCTGGAGTTTCGAGTTCTCGCGCCTTCACGAAGCGATGACTCCCCTTGCCTGGCCGCAACGCACGTCCAATCGTCCCGAATCGAATTCGTTGCTTCCGACTCGTGACCGCCGCGGCGTTTGCTCCGATCCCGATATTGTACCTGTTTGCAGACGATGCGGGGTCGGGGCCTGGAGGCGCCAAACGCCCAGGGCGCAAGGACCGGCGCGGGCAGAGCGGGCAGACGCACCGCCCCGGAATCTTGGCGTCAGGCGGCTCCGTCCCCGGGGAGATCCCCCGTTTCGGATCGCCGCCGGCGAAATGGCGACGGCTGTCGACTATGGATTGACCGGACGCTGGTTGCGCTCGACGCCGCCGTCCCGGGGGTCCGGATAGAACTGCTTGCAATAGCGTCGAAAGATTCCGATCTCGCCGTCGGACCGGCACAGTCTGGGGCGGGACCGGTACCGCTTCCGGCTCCAGATCTCCACATCCTGCAGCACGTCCCGCTTTTGTTGCCACAACATGAACCGGTTCATGAATTTGTTGCGCAGCCCCGGAGGAAGGAAACTCAGGCCCATGATCGGCCGTTTCGGTTTCCGGATTTCCCGCACCTGCGCGGCGAGGACGACCTCGACGAACTTCCCGTCAACGGGCGTTGCGAGTACCCACAGGCGCATGTCCAGGGGGACGGACCGCTCGCGGATCTCGACGAACGAGTAGCCCAGTCCAAAGACGCGGGTGAAGGCGGAAATATCGACCGCCATTTTCATGATCCCGCCAATGGTCTGGACCCGCTTGAAGTCAAAGCGGCTTTCGAGACAGGCGCCGTCGACGGTCACCCGCCCGATTCGGCTGACATTGTCATAGCCGTGCACGTACCGCAGGTGCGCCAAGTCCACGGCGTTCTCCGTCGTTTCCTGGGGATGGCCGGGAAAGCGGAGGGCCTGGAATCCCAATTCGCTCCAGTCCGCTCCCGACGGCGGATCCTCGGGAAGGCTCCATTGCGGCGGGCGTCCGTCGATGCCCCACCAGGCGAACACCATGCCGCGAACTTCGCGTATCTCGAACACCTTCAGCTTCGCGGCCATTGGCGGCGGCGCAAAGGGAGTCGCGACACATTGGCCGCCGGCGTCGAACTCGTAGCCGTGAAACGGACAGACGAGACAGCCGTCGCGTACCCGGCCTCCGGCATCGGGCCCCAAATCGGCCCCCAGGTGCGGACAGACCGCCTCGGCCACGCAGACGCGCCCTTCACCGTCGCACCAGGCGACGATTTCCTCGCCCATCCAGGTCTTCTGGATCAGTTTCGCCGTGAGAATGGCCTCACGGCTGGAAACGAAGTACCAACCCTCGGGAAACGGAAGCAGCGAGGAGGAATCGTCAGGCTCGAAATGTCGTTTTGCCATGATCCACCGAAGTGACGTCGTCTGACGGCACCGGTAGCCTCCAAGCCAAGTGGGAATACACGAAGCTACTACTCCATTCTATCCGTTATCGACGACCCCATTCTTTCTTCGGCCCGGTGACGCATCACACGCGGCTCGCAAATCTCCTGTCGCGACCCAGGCGATTTCCCGTGGACCGAACCTCGGAACCGTCTAGGAGTCTGCGCCGTAGAAATGATCGTAGCGAGAAAGTGGGGAATCGAGGACAGATTTTCACGATTTTGAGGTGCATAGTTGTTCTATTCGCCGAGAAATCGGGGAAATATGGACCGATTCCCCGCTTTCGCAGTAGATTGATTTCTGCGGTGCAGGCTCCTAGGCAGCCATTTCTGCCAATGGTAGGATATAACGTCCTTTTTGCCGGAATTTAGTCACAGGCTTCTGCTTACCTCAGTTCATGGATTCCCTCAAATCAGCCGTCCTTTTACAGCGTACCTGTCGGCCGGCGAGACTTGGGATCAGCTTCGCGAAGCGGCCGGCGAATTCCCGGGCCGGGTCCGCTTCCGCCGGGTAGATCACCATGAGGAAGATACTCGGCTACCTGGTTGCGGTTGCCATTCTTGCCGGCTCCGTCTACCTGGCCTATTACCTGGTGTCGCTGGCGCCCGAACCGGAACGCACCGAGCCGCCTCCCCAGATTCCCTTTGCCCAGACCGGCCGGGTTGCGGCCGGCACCGGAGCCATCCCCGTCTATGGCGCCGGCACCGTACGGCCCAGCGCGGAAGTCGACATCGCTCCGCTCGTCAGCGGCAGCGTCGTCTGGTTGGAACCGGGTTTCCAGAGCGGCGGGCGGATCGAGTCCGGTCAGCCGATCCTGCGTATCGACAACGCCGACTATCTGCAACGCCTGCGCGAGGCGGAGGCCGAGCTCGAAGCCCGTCGGGTGGCCCTCGATTTGGCCCGGGAAAAAGGGACGTTCGCCCGCGCCGAATTCGAGGAGTACTCGCGCCAGCAACTCGAGGCGGGAGCTCCGGTGGGCGAACCGGGGCCCTTGGCGTTGGGGGAACCGGAAATCAAGGCGGCTCGGGCCGCGCTGCACCGTGTGGAGGTCCAGATCGCCGGCGCCGAGCTGGCCCTGTCCCGAACCGAACTGCGGGCGCCGTTTGACGGCTATGTGCGCAACGAATCGGTGGATACCGGGCAGTTCGTGTCCGCAGGCCAGACCGTTGGGCGGCTGATGGCGGCCGAGGCCGTCGAGGTGGCCGTGCCCCTGTCCGACGCCAACGCCGCCATGATTCCAGGGCTTTGGAAGCTTCGCGCGGGAGACGCCGAACGGCGGGTGGCCGCCCGGGTGACCGCCAGGTTCGACGACGCCAGCTATGTCTGGAAGGGCTACGTCGACCGGGCTGAAGTCTCAGTCGACGAGCAGACGCGAACCATCGACGCGATTGTGCGGGTGCCCAACCCTTTTTCGGCGGGAGTTCCGGCGGACGGGTCCGGCGATGCACCCCCGCTCCTGGTAGGCAAGTTCGTGGAGGTAAAGATTCAAGGTCTTGTACCGGAAAGCTATTTCCGGGTGCCGCGGGCTGCACTGCAAACCGGCGACGAGGTCTGGACAGTTGGTGAAGACCAGACGGTGAGTATTGTCCCGGTCCGCGTCTTGCAGCGGGCCAACGACGAAGCCGTGGTGGTCGGCGCCCTGGAAGACGGGCAGTTGGCCATCACAGGCGGCATTCAATTCGTCACCGAAGGCATGGTGGTACAAACAGCGGCCGGTTCGGCGGAATGAGCCAAAACGAACAACAACCGGCGGAACCCGGCGGGCCAATCGCCTATATGGCGGGCAGCAGCGTCGCGGCCAACCTGCTGATGTTCGGCATCCTCGCTGCGGGCCTCGTGTCTCTGACCGGCCTCGAGCAGGAAGCGTGGCCCGAGGTCCCCTTCTATCAGTTCGAAATCTCCGTGACGCTCCCTGGGGCAACGCCCGACGAGGTGGAGGAGGCCATCGTCGTCAAGATCGAGGATGAGGTCCGTGGACTGGCGGATGTGAAGGCGGTCAGGTCCGTAGCGGCCCCGGGAATGGCGTCCGTCAGGGTCGAATTCAGATCGGGTACGGACATGGGCGCGAAGAGGGATGAAATCGAGTCGGCGGTCGGGCGTATTCAGACGTTCCCGGGCGGAGCCGAGCGGCCCCGAATCCGGGAAATGACCAACGCCCAGAGCATGATGCGCCTCATCCTCTACGGCGACGTTCCCGAGCGCTCGCTGAAAGAGCTCGCCTACCGTATCGAGGACGATCTCGCTTCGCTCCCGAACGTGTCCCAGGTCGAGATTAGCGGTGTGCGCAACTACGAGATCTCGATCGAAGTGCCACTGCAGTGGTTGCGGGCCCTTGGGCTTACTCTGACCGATGTCGCCAATACGATTCGCCGCGGTTCCCTGGATCTGTCTGCGGGCAGCATCAATACCGAGCAGTCCCAGGTGCGGATTCGGACCCTCGGTCAGAGCTACGATCAGCAGGATTTCGAGGAGATCGTCATCCTCGGCCGCGACGACGGCACAGCGGTGCGCTTGGGTGATATTGCCGAGGTGCGCGACAGCTTCGAGGACTCGGATTTGATCGTGCGGCACCAGGGCCATCCCGCCGTGTTCGTTGAGGTTTCGCGAGCCGACGGCGAGAGGGTGATGGATGTGGCGCGCGCCGTTCGGGACCATGTTGCGAACGAGATAGCGCCCTCGCTCCCCGACGGCGTGGGCATCACTATCTGGAGCGACGACTCTTCGGTATTCGTGGAGCGGGGCCTCCTTCTCCTCAAAAACGGATCCTTGGGGTTGTTGCTGGTCTTGTTCGCGCTTGGCCTTTTTCTCGAAGTCCGGTTGGCGTTTTGGGTCGCCGTCGGTCTCGGCGTTTCCGCGATCGGCGCCCTGGCCGCCATGATGATGTTCGACATCCCGCTCCATGAGATTTCGCTCTTCGCTTTCGTGCTCGCCATCGGAATCATCGTAGACGATGCGATCGTCGTGTCCGAGCACATTCACCTGGAGCGAATGCGCGGCACGCCGGGGGTTGTCGCGGCGATCCGGGGTGCACGACGAATCAAGGTGCCACTGATCTTCGCCGTGCTGACTACGATCGTGGCGTTCGTTCCGCTGCTCTTCATACCCGCGGGCTTCGGAGAGGTCTGGAAGGCACTGCCGATCGTCGTCATTGCCACGCTG